>JBGTKH010000475.1:0-5269 GCA_041744735.1 Pirellulaceae bacterium
TTCAGCGACGTCTATCTCAGTTATCTCGATCGGACCAACAGTCCGGCCGACGGGAAGCATGGCGTCGTTCCTGCCAGCGCGTTCTTCGAGAACTTTGCACCCGACGACCGATTGAATTATCGCCGCGACCGCGCGGACTCGCCGCCCGAGCGGTTCATTCGCGCATATCGCCTGCGCGACTCGCAGACAGGCAAGGCGGGGCCGTGGCTGGCCGGCATGACGCTCGATCCAGCGGTGGTCAGCGAAGCCTGGTGTCATCAGCGCGGCTACGTCTGTATGATCGAGGAGTTCGGCGGCCGGCCGATTAAGGCGGGTGAATCGTTCAGCGCCGCGTTTGTGGTCGGCTACTTCGATTCGATCGACGAGATGCACGAGGTCTACGACCGGTACCGGGGTCATTCGGGATTGGTCGTCGACGGCGCGGGATGGAAGCTAGTGCTTCGTCAAAGTTAAAAAGTGGGGTAAGCATCCTGCTTGCCAATCCGATTTCATCCCAGAAACGCAAGCTCGAAGCTTACGCCACAAAGTTGGCCAACCCTAAAACTACGCTTTGGCAAAGCACTAGTTCGCTGAGAGCACGCACGAGCCCATGAAGTTCCCCCCGGCGGCCAAAAATCGCGTGGCGACGGACGATCAATACGATCCCGTGTTCTTGCACGCGCGTCGCGAAGCACTTTTCATACTGGGCCTGTTCGCCGCGTGCGTCACGTGGTCGATCTTCGTTTGTTACAACTACGGCTACCTCGATCCGGGCGAAGAGCGGGCGGTAATCCGCACGATTCTGGGCATGCCGTCGTGGGTGTTCTGGGGCATCGCCGTGCCGTGGGTCGTGGTCGACATCGCGACCGTCTGGTTCTGTTTCTTCTTCATGGTCGACGATGATTTGGGCGAGGCTCACGAGGGCGACGATCTAGCCGAGCAGATCGAACACATGCACGAGCGCGAGGAGGCCCGGCATGACTGAGCGTGCGTTGACCCCAATGCTGCTGTTGGCCCAATCAACCGCTGCGTCAAATTCCGCGATTGTTACGTTTGCGATCTACATTCTCGGCGTGCTCGGACTGGCGTGGCTGTCGAGCCGGTTATTGTTGAAGAAACAGTTTCTCAGCGAGTATTTTCTGGGCAGCCGATCACTGGGCGTGTGGGCGTTCGCTTTGACGTTTGCCGCGACGAGCGCATCGGGCGGCAGCTTCATCGGGTTCCCGTCACTGGTGTACACGCACGGCTGGATCGTTGCGCTGTGGATCGGCAGCTACATGGTCGTGCCGATCTTCACGATGGGGTTGCTCGGCAAGCGCATCAATCAAGTGGCCCGTAAAACCGGCGCGATCACGATCCCCGACGTGCTGCGCGACCGCTTCGACAGCCCGGTGTTCGGTTCGCTGGCCACAGCGCTGATTGTGTTTTTCATGTCATTCAATCTGATCGCGCAGTTCAAAGGGGGCAGCGTGATTCTGCAAACGCTGCTGGCCGACGTGCCGCTGTTTCAACAGACGTCGGTCTTCACCGCCGGCCTGATTAAAGGCATGCCGTTTTTCGGCCAAGCGAATCCCGGCTACCTCGTCTGTTTGATCGTGTTCGCGCTGGTCGTGGTCGTGTACACGGCGTACGGCGGATTCCGCGCGGTCGTGTGGACCGACGTGCTGCAAGGGTTGGTGATGGTGGGCGGGGTCGTCATTATGCTGCCGTTGGCCCTGTGGCAAATCGGCGGGCTGGACAAAGCGACTCGCGAGATGACCTCGACGACGACGCCGGACAAAGTTGAGGTGCGATTGGAGATTCCATCGCCGCTCGATAAGGCGATGGTAATTCCCAATCGAAGTTGGATTGTCGAACCCGCGAGCGAGAGCAGTCCGCGCCGCGTGTTTCGCACTGCCGAGTTGGCCACGGTTCCGGCCGGCAGTTTGGCGGCGACTCGATTTGTGGAAAGCAAGACCGACGATCCCTCGCGCATTCCCGCGATCGAGATTACAACCGATTTTCAAATCGAACGAATTCAAGCCACACCGCTCGACGCACCGGTTCGAGCGACGGTGATCAAGTCGACTCAACATGTATTTGGAGCGGACCGCAAGGGCGTGTACGTCACCGGGCCCGGTCCCGAGGCGGGCAAAGCCGATGGCTTTCTGCCGCTTAGTCTGGCGATTTCCTTCTTCTTCATGTGGACCTTTTCCGGCGCGGGCCAGCCGAGCAACATGGTACGGCTGATGGCGTTCAAGGATTCCAGCACGCTGCGGAAGGCGATTTTCACCGTCGCGATTTACTATTCGCTGATCTATTTTCCGCTGGTGATTATCTTTTGCTGCGCCCGCGTATTGCTGCCCGGTTGGGAGGCGGAATCGGACCGCATCATGCCGGAGATGACCAAGGTCCTGACTCACGCCATCAACATGCCGTGGCTGGCGGGTCTGTTGGTCGCAGCGCCGTTTGCGGCCGTGATGTCGACGATGGACAGCTTTCTGCTGATGATTTCCTCGGCGCTGGTGCGTGACGTGTACCAGCGCAACATTAACCCCGAGGCTTCGGAGAAAACGATTAAGCGGTTGACGTACGTCGTCACTGTTGCTGTCGGCGCGGCGGCGATGCTGGCTGCGGTTAGTCCTCCGCGGTTCCTGCAAGACATCATTGTATTCACAGGCAGCGGGCTGTCGACCAGCTTCCTGGCGCCGGTCACATTAGCTCTGTACTGGCCGCGTTTCAACAAGGCCGGCGCGATTAGCGGCATGGCGGCTGGTTTTGTCACGCACATCATGCTGTATGCGGTTGGCTTCTTGCTCTACGGCGAAATGAGACCGATTGAACCCTTGAACTTCCATCCGTTTTTAATCGGCTTTGCAATGTCGCTGGCCACGTCGATCGGAGTTGCTCTGCTGACCGCGCCGCCGCCACACGAACTGGTGCGGAAGTTTTTCTATCGTACTGCCTGACACAATTTGACTCGAAGGTTGAATGCCTATGTTGATCTTTGACGCCCATCTCGACTTGTCGATGAACGCCGTGGAGTGGAATCGAGATCTCACGCGGCCGGTGGAGGAAATTCGCCGTCGTGAACAAGGGAAGCAGGACAAGGCGGATCGAGCCAGCGGCGTGGTTTCGCTGCCCGACATGCGCCGCGGCCGAATTGGCTTGTGCGTGGCGACGCAGATCGGCCGCTACGTCGCGCCCGGCAATCCGCTGCCCGGTTGGCACAGTCCGGAGATCGCGTGGGCGATGACGCAAGGGCAACTCGCCTGGTACCGCGCGATGGAAGAGGCCGGCGAGATGGTGCAGATTGTGGACAGGGAAGGATTGAATCGGCACGCTGCGCTGTGGAACGACAATCCGCCCAACGACGCGCCGATCGGCTACATCTTGAGTTTGGAAGGCGCCGATTCGCTGGTCACGCTGCGGCATCTAGAGCGCGCGTATGAGTACGGGCTGCGAACGCTCGGCCCGGCACACTACGGCGCGGGTCGCTACGCGGCCGGTACGAATTCAAAGGGCGGGCTGGAGCCGGCAGGGCGCGAGCTGCTGAAAGAGATGCGGCGGCTGGGCATCATCCTCGACGCCACGCATTTGACCGACGAGGGCTTTTGGGAGTCGCTGGAGATCTTCGACGGCCCGGTGTGGGCCAGCCACAACAACTGCCGCGCGCTGGTGCCGCATCAGCGACAGTTCAGCGACGAGCAGCTCAAGGCACTGATCCAACGCGGCGGGGTGATCGGCGCCGCCTTTGACGCCTGGATGATGCATCCCGGCTGGATCATCGGCAAGACCACGCCGCAAGAGACTGGCGTAAACATCGCTCGCGCCGCCGACCACATCGACCACATTTGCCAGCTTGCCGGCAACGCCCGGCACTGCGGTGTCGGCTCGGACCTCGACGGCGGTTACGGCCGCGAGCAAACGGCGCTGGACCTGGAAACCATCGCCGATCTGCAACGCTTGGCCGATATCCTGACGGAACGCGGCTACAGTCAAGCGGACGTGGAAGCGATCATGCACGGGAACTTTATTCGGTTCCTAAACGACGCTTGGAGTTGAATTGCGGTGGCTCAATGATTTGCGCTACCGCGCGGAGAGTAGCCGATGTCCAAGCCCTTCGATGTGACGCTGAAGCATCTGTTGGAAGCCTACCCGGCTGACTGGGTGAAGTTGCTAGGCATACAAGCCACTGGTCCGATCGAAATCGTGGACGCCGATCTTGCGACGGTCACTGCGGAGGCGGACAAGGTGTTTCGATTAGCCGAGCCGAGCCCGTGGATGCTGCACTTGGAATTTCAGGCCAGTTACGCTACGGATCTGCCGGACAGAATTCTCGTGTATAATACCCTCGTGTACCGGCAGCATCGTTCGTTGGTACGCAGCGTGGTGTTATTGCTGCGGCCCGAGGCTGACGGCCCGGCGATGAGCGGCTTGTTGCGTCGCCAGTTTCCCGGCGAGCCCGCGTACTTGGAATTCCGTTACGATGTGGTCCGCGTATGGCAGCTTGAGGCGGATGAAGTACTGGCTGGCGGCATCGGGACTTTGCCGCTGGCCCTGCTGCCCGATGACGCGAAACCGCGGCTGTTGGAGTTGGTGCATCGGTTGGACGAGCGAATTGCCGTCGAGTTGCCGCCGGACGAAGCGCTCACGATGTGGACGGCGACCTACATACTTCTGGGATTGCGTTACCCGCGAGATATCGCGGACAGTTTACTGCGAGGAGTGCGTGCCATGAAAGAGTCAACAACTTATCAGGCTATCGTCGAGGAAGGTGAAGCGAAGGGGCTTGTCTTAGGCCTAGCCAGAGGCAAGGCAGAAGGTAAGGCAGAAGGTAAGGCAGAAGGCAAGGCAGAAGGCAAGGCAGAAGGCAAACTGGAAGCCGCGCGCGAGTTGTTGCTGACCGTTGGAACCAAGCAATTTGGACCGCCTGACGTGGAAACTCGCAACGCCTTGGAATCAATCTCGGACTTTACTCGGCTCAAGGCGCTGACGGAGCGCGTGATGGACGTGTCATCTTGGGCCGAATTGGGAATCGGGCAATGATGGCATCGCTGGCGGTGTATTCGCCAACGATTCAAGGAAAACTCAGGATCACGTGAATGAAGCTAGTTAAGTATCAATCCAGTTCCGGATTGGCCGGTGTGGGCCGTCTCGAAACGGACCACATCGTGCCTTTGAAGTTGGCTGGCGCACACCGAACGCTCAGCGATATTCTGGAAGCCGACAATCCGCAGCAAACCGCGGACTCTCTGACCGATTCATCCGCTGCGGCGATCCCATTGAGCGGCGTGAAACTGCTGCCGCC
>JBGTKH010000476.1:0-3225 GCA_041744735.1 Pirellulaceae bacterium
CGCTAGCGTCGAGTTTTCGCAAGGTGCCCGCGGCTAGCGCCGTCGGCTCACTTGTCGGACGCCAATTCTTAGCTTTGACAAAGCACGAGTCCGGAGGGTAAGCGAATGGTTAGCGGCATCATTGGAAATGATGTGCCCCGCAAGGGGTTGCGGGTTCGAGTCCCGTGCCCTCCGCCTTCTTTTGGCTCATCGCCACTTGCGACAAATTGACGCAAGTGGCTTTCTTTTTTGAGCTTACCGCGGTATGATTGTTTCAGCTTCGACCGTTTCGCGTCGTGCCCGAATTGCAAATTGTTCGATAAGACGTTCGATAACGGTTCGATAAGGCCAGGTTTTAGGTTCGATAAGAGCCTGTCTTGACCAAAAAACGTGGAGGGCACAATCCATGCCAACACGCACACGGACACACTGGAAGCCGCGCAGCGACGGTCAATTCGACTGCCGCGTGGGCTGGAAGATCAACGGCCGTGGTAAGCGAGAGCAGCACCGGTTTCGCGTCGGCACCGAGCTGAAGGAAGCTAAGCGCCGCGACCTCTTGTTGCGTCAAATGTGGGACAGTATCGAGCAGTCCCGGCGGTCCGATCCGCTCTGGGATGATGACACATTGACGCTGGCAAAGCTTGTTGCGGGAGGCACGACACACGTCCATATCCCCCGCATTCCTGAGGAGGAAGTAGTGGCATATTCCCAGCGCGTGCTGCGGCTTCGGCACGTGTTCCCAATGCTCGCGATTCTGCCCGAACTAGAGTACGGAGCGGCGTTCGGGGTCCAACTCTTGAGCACACTGAACCAAGCGTATCAGCAGGCCGATCATTCAACGGATTCGCAGCGAGAAGCACGAGCAACAGCCTTCGGCCAACGCTTGAGCGAGCCGCTGGATGTTCCCTGCGACGCCGGTCCCACCTTGCACGAGGCGATGCGCGACTTCATGCGTTGGTTGGAAAATGAATACAGCCATCCCGAGTCCGGCGTCACGCCGTGGGGCCGAACGCAAATCGGCCAAGTGGAGTCGTTAATTGCCCACCACGCCGACTTGCCGCTGGCGCAGATCCAGCATGAGCAGACAGAAGCGATGATTCGTTACTGGCGGCAGCGGCCTTTCAAGAAGGGCAGCAAGCTGCGCGTGACGCGAAAATCGGCCTCGCACTACATCAGTGCGCTGCGTAATTTCTTCAAATGGCTGCACTCCAGCCCGGCATACAACTGGCGCAAACCGGCTGACTTTCACGAGATCAAAACGCGCGTGGTGACGTTGGATTCGGAACAGCGGCGACAGGTGAATTCCGATCAGGTCTTTACTTTGGACGAGTTGGTGCTGCTGTATCGCTATGGAGCCCCCTTGGATCGCCTGCTCATTCTGCTGGGACTGAATTGCGGATTTGGCTCCGCGGAGTCCGCCAGCCTGTTGGTTGCAGAGATCTTCCTGCGGACGCCGCATCCAGATCGGCACCGGGTATTGCTCGATTTCGAGTCGACGGAGGCGGACTCCTTCATCAAACGCGTGCGACGCAAAAATCGCGTGTACGGTGAGTTTCTGCTGTTCAACCATACGCTGCAAGGAATCGAGTGGGCGCTGCGGCGAAGGAAGAAGCAAGCCGCCTTCGGCTGCGAGGCCCGTTTGCTGCTGAACGGTCACGGGGAACCGTACGACAAGCCTACGCGAAGCGGAAACGCCAATCGGCAGATTCCCAACCGCTTTGCCCGACTGCTACAGAGGATCACCGACGACGAACATCCGCTGACCCGGCTGCCGTTTAAGATGCTGCGCAAGACGGGCGGGGATTTGGTCAAACGGTTTTCCAACGGGGAGATCGCGGGGGTGTTTCTCTGCCACGGCCAGCCGGTCGCGACCGATGATCTGTCCGATGCCTACACGCAGCGGCCATTCGGGAAGGTCTTTGCCGCCCTCCGCGCCGTCGAGCGGCACTTGCAGCCGATGTTCGACGCCGCTGGTCCCCGGCCGTTCCTGCCGCAGCAAACAGCAGCCATGTGAATCCTGCGCACGCCGCAGACTGAATTTCTGGAAGCGCCGTTGGGAAGCCCGCAATGGTGAGCTGTCGCATCTTGACAACGAGGACATGGCATTTGTCTACTTTGGACTTTTGAGAGTGTAAATCGCCCACGTGGTCCAGCAGGTCATGGCAAAGAAACAACGTAAAGGCCACCGGCAGGCCAAGGACATCCAAGAGTGGATCAACCGCCAAGCTGGTCGGAAAGGGGAGCTGCGGGCAGCGTTGCGCCGGCTCCTACTGAAATTCCGGAAACGCGAAACGACCAATCCCTTGTGGTGGCATGCCGTGGGAACCGATGTGCTCCGTTTTTTTCCGGACGGGACGCGGCACTACAGCGACAAAGTGATCGCACTTCTGGCAGATGAACTCGTGCCTAATCCGGACACGAAGATCGAACGAGTATTCAATATTATCTGGCAGGCCCGCCAGATTGCCAGGAGCTTGACCAAGGAACAGATCAAGGACTGGGCAAAAAAGAGAGACAGCAAGGGACGTCCGCTATCGGCGAGTCGTGTTCACCGCTTGGTATCTGTGCCCGACAAAGCGCAGCGAGATGAATTGCTGGAGCGTTGTCTGTCGGAGAGTTGGGGCGTCGAACGATTAAGCTCGGAGATTCAAAACCTATTTGGTCGCAAGCGCAGTCGGGGACGTCGGAAGCCGAACGAACGACTCGTGCCGAAACCTGGTGTGGCACTGCAGGAAATCCAATTCAGCGCCCGCCACTGGTTGGACAATCATGAGGTCTGGTTTGATGGCAAGAACGCACCCCTCCGGAAAGTCCACGAACAGGAGCAAACCGTCGCGTTATATCAAGAGTTGAAAAGGGCGACGGATGAGATCGACAAGTTGAAGACAAAACTCGATGATGAGTTGAAGTGCCTTGAGCGGCTCGCCAGCAAAATGGAGAAGAAGCTGGACCGAGAATAGAAACCATGACCGACGGATGATCTGGAGTTCGGTCGCCGTCTTGTTTCGTCTGCCTCGCCTTGCCACGTCATTGCCACGTCATTGCCGATCGAGCATGAATCCGGGTCGTGCCGCAACTGCCCACCCGCGAGCCCCATTCTTGAGCCGCGGCCAAGCTAAATTCAGCCGGAAAACGTGTCATAACCACATGCGGACGCCGTATAGCGTTTGCCGGCGGCTTCGGCGGCGGTTTTGGGCAACCAATCTGTCCCGGTGACGCCGAATTTCCCAGTCGCGCGGAAGCACG
>JBGTKH010000477.1:0-13006 GCA_041744735.1 Pirellulaceae bacterium
GCACAGCGCGGCGTATCGGCGGCTGAGCGGCAAGATGCAGGTTTTTACGGGGGACATGGGGGACTATCACCGCACGCGGCTCACACACACGCAGGAGGTGGCGTCGATCGCGCGCACGATTGGGCGGGCGTTGCGGCTGAATGAGGATTTGATCGAGGCCCTGGCGCTGCTGCACGATATTGGCCATCCGCCGTTCGGACACGCGGGCGAAGATGCGCTGGACGAATGCCTGGCGGGCAATGGCGGGTTCTCGCACAATCAATATGCGCTGACACTGGTCGAAGAGTTGGAGGTGCGCTATCCGCATTTTCCAGGTTTGAATTTGTCGCGCGAAGTGCTGGACGGGCAGTGTACGCGGATCGACAAACAGGCGACCGGCCAAGTGCCGCTGCTGGAAGTGCAAGTTGTCGACGCCGCGGACAGCATCACTTACGACACGCACGATTTAGACGACGCGGTGAAACTGGGATTGGTGACGCTGGACGAAATGCAAGAGGTTTCGCTGATCCGCGAAACGACTCGCCACGTGTGCGAGCGATTCGCGTCGCTGCAAGGCAAGATACTGCGGATGGCGGTGGTGCATGAATTGATCGATCATCAAGTCAGTGATCTGCTGCGGACTTGCGGCCGGCGGTTGGCTCAACATGACTTCCCCGACGCTGGCGCGGTACAAGTGGCCGGGTTCCGCATCTCACCCAGCGACGAGTTAGCCGCTCAAAAGGCCGAGTTAGAAGCGGTGCTCTACGAGCGCGTGTATCGACATCCGCGTCTGACCGCCGTGCGCGTGAAGGCTCAACAGCGGCTGCGCGCGATGTTCGACGGCTATCTGCGGCGTGCCGACTTGCTGCCGGAAAAATTTCAAACACGTGCCGGCAAAGTCGGCTTGGCCCGTAGCGTCGGCGATTATTTGGCCGGCATGACCGATCGCTTTTGCAACGAGCAGTTCCAGCGCTACTTCGCTGATAAATGATGGGGGATAGTCGGGCCGGCAGTAGCGCGGATAGAATGTGGCCTGATTGCTGACCTAACCAATACCGTGACTGTGCCGGCAGGACGAATTTCTTCCTCCGCAGCACGCATGCTTGGGGCAACCGATTGCTATGGCTCTTTGGATTCTTCGCTGCGCTTTCCTGCTGGTGGCTGCCAGTGCAGCGTTTTCCGCCATTAAGCCGGGCCCGCAGGGGTCGGCGATGGACAACCCGTGGTTGTTTTTCGTCGCGGTGATGGTGGGGTCGCTGACGGTCTTGGCGGTCGATGTGTTCGTGCCGCGGAAACGCATCGACCTGATTTCATGCGTATACTTCGGCATCGTTGTCGGACTTTTTCTGACGTACGTACTCGGTTTGGTGATCGAGCCGTTCATGCTCGACAACAATCTGCACCCGTTGCCGCTTAAGGGCCCGGTTCAACTCGTGCTCGGCGTGGCGCTCTGTTATATCTGCGTCAGCCTGTTGATGCAGACCAAGGACGATTTTCGCTTCGTCATTCCGTACGTGGAATTTGCTAAAGAGGTCAAGGGGCTGAAGCCGTACGTGCTGGACACCAGCGTCGTGATCGACGGCCGCATCGCCGACGTTGTCGAGACCGGCATTTTGGACAACCAATTGATCATGCCGCGGTTCGTGCTGGGTGAACTGCAAGCCATCGCCGACAGCAGCGACAAACTGCGCCGCACGCGCGGCCGCCGCGGCTTGGACATTCTCAACCGGCTGCGGACGAACAAGAGTGTCGATCTAAAAATTTACGAGCGCGAATTGCCGGAGATGGCCGGCCAGCCAGTGGACATGAAATTGGTGTTGTTGGCCAAACATCTCGAAGGCAAGGTGGTAACGGGCGATTACAATCTGAACAAAGTCGCGCGGATACATAACGTGCCGGTGATCAATCTGAACGACATCGCCAATTCGCTAAAGCCTGTGTTTTTGCCGGGCGAAGAAGTTGCGGTGAAGATCGTGAAGGCGGGTGAAGAGCAGGGACAGGGCGTGGGCTATCTGGACGACGGCACCATGATCGTGGTCGAAGGAGGCCGCGAGCATATCAACAAGAGCGTGCGAATCAGTGTGACCAGCGTGCTGCAAACCAGCGCCGGCCGGATGATCTTCGGCAAATACAGCGGGGCGGCGTAACATACCAACCTGACGCGCGAGCGCACGAGGGAGCGGAAACGGCCACCATCTCATGGCTTGCCTCGTTTAACCGCAAGCCGCAGGCGCGCGTTTTGAAGTTGCGCGTTTCAATTGATGGTAGCCGAATTAGCCAGAATTTGGACGGTCTTGTGTTGAACTCGAAAACCAAATTCTGGCGAATTCGGCTACAAATTGATGCTAGCGCAACTTCAAAAGGCGCGCGCGGGACCGCGTGCAGAGCCGCCTAATCGGCGCGCGTGCCTGCGGCGTGCGGTTAAACGACTTGGGTGGCTGCGAAGATCTTACTTGCCGCCGTCGAAGAGAGTGCGCGGCGTTTCGGCCAGTCGGCGGCGGGCCATCTCACAGTATTCTTCCACGCAATCGATGCCGATGTAGCCGCGTCCCAGGCGTTTTGCAACGACCGCGGTCGTGCCGCTGCCCAGGAATGGATCGAGCACCACACCGCTGGCCGGGCAGCCGGCGCGAATGCAGGTCTCGACCAGCGGCTCGGGGAAGACGGCGAAATGTGCGTCGCGGGATTTTGACAGCGGGATGGACCAGACGGTGCGTTTGTTGCGTCCCAGCGGATGAAAGGCTTGATCCCAGCGGCCGTTGTGCAGGTTGGAGTTGCCTTGATTCTTGCCGGCCTCCGGCGTGCCGTTGCGCTGATGAAAGTGCCGCCGGCCGCCTTTCATGCGGCTGTTTTCCGTGAAGGTTACGTGCGGCTCGCGAATCGCGTCCGCATCGTAAAAGTACTCCTTCGCCTTCGTAAAGAAAAAGATGTATTCGTGATCCGTCGTTGGCCGCGTCTTCACCGGCGAGGGCATGGCGTTCGGTTTATGCCAGATGATGTCGCTGCGCAGAATCCAGCCATCGTCCTTCAGCGCCAATGCGACTCGCCACGGCATGCCCAGTTGCTGGCCGTCGTCGTACTTGTCGCCGATCACCATCCACAGCGAGCCGCTGCTCTTGAGCACCCGCCGGCATTCGGCGAAGATTTCGGCCAGTCGCCTCACGTATTTGTCCGGAGTGTCTTCCAATCCGACCTGCGCGTCGCCCGAATAGTTTCGCTGGCGATAGTACGGCGGGCTGGTAACGACGGTGTCGACACACTCGTCAGGAAATTGCGTCAGTTTATTTAACGAGTCGCCGACGATGATTCGATCTCGCACTTGATTTGAGCTTAGTGCGCCGCTTGCTTCCATGTCTTCCATGTCTTCCATGTCTTCCATGTCTTCCATGTCTTCCATGTCTCCATATACTCGCGTGCGTCGCGATTGCTCTATAACTCGGCATCTTGTGGCTCTTTAAATGGATCGAGAGCCGTGTCGAGCAATAGACGAGACGCTTGATTCAAGTGTCCCAAGGCGTGGTAAAGAAACCCCGAGATCATGTATCGTATTCGTGAAGTTAAACCGACTAGCTTACATTCTATCAACCACGCTGATTCCTAAAAGTGCGAGTCCTTGCTTGATCGTGCGGGCGGTTAGGTCGCAGAGCAAAAGCCGGCTATCGCGAAGCTGCGCGGATTCGGCTCTTAGTACGGGACATTTCTTGTAGAACGTGAAGAACATCTTAGTGAGTTCGAACAAGTAACTGGTCATTTGATTGGGCCGGTAGTCGAGTAGCACTTCGTCCAGCGCATCCTCGAATCGGAGCAGAGCAAGTGCGAGAGCGCGTTCAGTGGGTTGCGTCAATGTGATTGCGGCATCGGACGTTCGCAGGGCGTTGATGTTCACGTTGCCTCGGGTAAAGATGCCGTTGACGCGCGCGTAGGAGTATTGCATGTAGGTGGCGGTGTTGCCGTTCATGGCCAGCATCTTGTCGAAGCTGAAGACGTAGTCGCTGGTGCGGTTTTGCGACAGGTCGGCGTACTTCAATGCGGCAATGCCGACGACGTTGGCGATGTGTTGGCGCTCGGCTGGCGCCAGTTCCGCGCCGCCGGGTTTGGCGTCGTCGTTTTCGCTGACGATTGCCTGGGCTCGCCGGACAGCTTCATCGAGCAAGTCTTCTAAGCCGACGGATTCGCCCGAGCGGGTTTTGAAAGGCCGCCCGTCCTCGCCCAGAACCGTGCCGAAGCTGACGTGCTGCAGTTCCACGTTCTCGCAACCCCAGCCGCGCGCGGCGGCGAATAGTTTGGCAAAATGTTCGCCTTGGCGGTGATCGACGACGTACAGAATTGCATCGGGCTGCCACGTCTTCATGCGGTATTCGATTGTCGCTAGGTCCGTTGTGGCGTAGAGGAACGCGCCGTCTTTCTTGCGAATGATCATCGGCGTGTCGAACCCGTCGAGGAACACGCAGACGGCCCCTTCGCTCTCGCGAGCCAATCGCCGCTGGACGAATTCATCGACAACAGGCGCCAACTGGCCGTGATAGAAACTCTCGCCATGTTCGTAATCGAAGCGGATGCCGAGCCGGTCGTACACGCGCTGGATGTCCGCACGGCAGTGTGGCAGGAACTCGTGCCACAGCCGCTGGTTTTCCTCATCATCCGCGTGCAATTTCGCCGTCTCGGCCAACACGGCTTGTGCGATGTCGTGATGCTCGCCTGCGAGAGCGGACATCTGCGGGTCGGCATCCACGGCGGCCAGTTTCGCGCGCATGCCGTCGAGTTCCTCTTGTGCTTCGGCGAGTTGCGATTCGAGTTTGTGCAGCAGCTTGGCTTCTTTTTTCTCCGCCGCCTTGTCGCCGCTGGCCGGCGCGGCTTTCAAATCGCTGACCGCTGTTGCCCGCTGGGCGACTTGCTGTGCGAGTTGCGGCAACTGCTGCTGGCCCTCGTGATATTCGACCAGCCGATTCACGAGCTTATACAGCCGGCTCAATTCGGCGACCGGCTGGCGCTGATACGCTTCGCGGTCGACGAAGTGCTTGTAGCCGTAGATGATCATGCCGAACTGCGTGCCCCAGTCGCCCAGATGGTTGTCGCTGATCACGCGGTGGCCCATGAATCGCAACGTGTGGCACAACGCGTCGCCAATCACCGTCGAGCGAATATGTCCCACGTGCATCGGCTTGGCCACGTTGGGCGACGAGTAGTCGATCACGTAGGTGCGCGGCTCGAAAGCCGGGCGGATGCCCAGCCGCTGGTCATGCAAAGCGGCCGTCAATTGCTCGACTAGCCACTCGTCCTTGAGCCGCAGATTGATGAAGCCGGGGCCGGCGATTTCCACGTCTCGACACAGGTCGGCAACATTCAGCTTCTCAACGAGCGCGGCAGCCACTTCGCGTGGTGGTTTGCCAAGCTGCTTGCCCAGCGGCATCGCACAATTGGCTTGATAGTCGCCGAACTTGGCGTCTTGCGACGGGCGAATCATGGCCAGCAGTTCGGCCGGATCAGCAACGAACTCGGCCAGCGCCGAGCGAAAACGGGACTTCAATTCCGAAAGAATGTTCATCAGCGCGCGGAATTCCTACGGGGAGCGACAAATCGCTAGAGTTTGACAGGAATCCCGCGGAGTTGACAACCCCACTGGCATCGCGCTACGTCAATTCACTAACCCGAAGCGTAAGCGAGGGACTCAATGGCGCAAATGGTGGACTTAAAGCCATCCTCGCTTACGCTTCGGGTTATTTACGCAACGCGGCGAAACTTAACCGACTTTGCTCAACAACTCCGCAACATCGACGTGCTTGGCTTCGGCCCACAGTTCTTCGAGGGCGTAGTATTGGCGAGTCTCCTCGTCGAACAAGTGCACCACAACGGTGCCGTAATCGAGCACAATCCAGCGGCTTTCGCCATAGCCTTCGATGTTGAAGCGGTGGTCACCGAGATCGTTTTCCAAGACGCGGTCGATTTCTTCGCTCATGGCGTGAAGCTGCCGGCGGCTCGTGCCGGTCACGACGACGAAGTAATCGAACCAAGCCGTTTGTTCGGTCATATCGAGCACGACGATGTTCTGTCCGCGGTTTTCCGCTGCGGTCCGCGCCGCCGCCAAGGCCAACTCCAGACTGCGTTCGGGATGCGCCCGATACGCAGCCGCCGGGCCGGTGCTGGTACTGGCCACGAAGCCTCCTTTCGTTACAGGGATGTGATCGAAACCGTCTCTATTCTAACCACACGGGACCGAGATGTCACCCGCTAGGTTCACGCCCCCTGTGCGACGCGACAACGGTCTTTCCCCATCCGCTCGCGTGTCACCAGGCATCCTGATAAAATCCACGCTTGTTTCTTCCGCGTTTATCGTCGCCTCACGGCTGAATGAAACGAACACCAGGCATTTCTGATTCTCAATCTTTTCGGCAATCTCGCGCTTTCTCTTATGCAGCCCAGTTTTCGTCTCATCGGCATGCTCACCGTGCTCCTTGCGGTTCTTACGTGGAGCGCGAAGTCGCCACGCGCTGTGCAGGCCGAGTCGTCCCGTTCCCCGCACGTCAAAGCGGTACGGATTGGCTTTGGCGAAAAGTACAAAGTGGGACACTGGACACCTGTTAGTGTCACGCTCGCGGGCGGCGGCCAGCCGGTTGCGGGGCAATTGGAGTTGATCGCACTCGACGGCGACGGTGTGCGGACAAAGTTTTCACCGGTGAGCGCAGGGCTGGTCCAACTTCCTGCACAGAGTGAGCTTTCGGTATCAAGTTACGTGAAATTCGGCCGCGTCAACAGCGGATTGACGGTACGATTACGCGGCGAAGATGGCGAAATCTTGACGAGCCGCCAATTCGCGCCGAGCGATTTGCCGCCCCCGGCACTGGCCACGCACGAATTAGTAGTGACCGCCGGTCAAAGTGTCGGCGTTGAGGAAGCACTTTCGACTCGTCGCCGCACGGGATCAGATCAGCATGAGCTACTGACGAGCCTGATCGAGCGCGCCGCGGACCTGCCGGACCGCTGGTACGGATACGAGGGTGTTGACACGTTGATTATCACCACCAGCCGGCCGGATTTTGTCGACAGTTTGTCGCCGCAACAATTCGACGCGATCGAGCTATGGGTACGCCTGGGCGGGCGGCTGATTTTGTGCGTTGGAAAACGCGGCGAGCAGATGCTCGGTCCCGGGGGACGCTGGGCAAGTTTCGCTGCGGGCCGTTTTGCGGGCGTCGTCTCACAACGCAGCACGAAAGGCTTCGAGACGTACGCCGGGGCGACTGAGCCGCTGGATGCCGCCGGCGGCACGCGCAACGCGGACTTTCAACTCGACATGACGCTGCTCCAAGGCGTTCGGCTTCTGCCCGATGCGTACGAAGGCACCGGACCTCGCGATCGACCCACGATCGTGCGCTTTCCGCTGGGGTTCGGCCAAGTGACGTTCGTCGCGGTCGATCTCGATCAAGCTCCGTTTGCACAATGGCAAGGGCGGCCCCGCATGGTCGCCAAATTGTTGCAAGGGCCATCGGACCGCCGTGTGGAATCGTTGGGCGAGCAGCGTTCGGGCCAAGTGCGGCACGTTGGCTACGAGGATATCGTCGGCCAGTTGCGTTCGGCGCTCGATCAGTTCGACGGCGTCACGCTGGTTTGGTTCTCGTGGATTGCGGGATTGATTGTCTTGTACATCGCGTTGATTGGACCGGGCGATTACTTTTTCCTGAAGGACATCGTCGGCCGCATGTATTGGACGTGGGCCACGTTTCCCGTCGTTGTTGTGTTATTCTGTGGATTGGCATATCTGCTGGGTGACGTTTGGAAGGGCAGCCGGTTGCGGATCAATCAAGTGGACTTGGTCGACGTCGATTTGGGTGGCTCGTTGATTCGCGGCACAACGTGGGCGCACGTTTACAGCCCGCGCACCGATTTCTTCAACCTCTCGTTAGATACGCACGCGTTGCCGCAAGAGCCGGCCAGCGTGCTGCTCTCGTGGCAAGGGCTGCCGGGCGAAGGCCTGGGCGGTATGAACACGCGAGCCATTGCGGCCGAGTTCGACGTCCCCTATTCCATCGCCAACGAGCCGATTCTCGACGATGCCTCGCAGCCGGCCATCCGTGACATGCCGATTCAGGTCTCGACGTCGAAGACCTTGGCAGCGCGGTGGTGGGGCAAGGCCAACCTCGAAAACTTGAGCCGACTGGTGGAAAATCCAAACGGCGTATTGGAGGGAAGCCTAACGAACCCGCTGCCTGTCGAGTTGACGGAGTGCATGCTCGTGCATAATGACTGGGCGTATCTGATCCAAGGGTCATTCGCGCCGGGACAAACGCTTCGAGTCGAAGAGCAAGCGTCGCTGCGGCGGCTCGATTGGCGGCTGACACGCCGCACCGTGGTAGACACCAAAGAAGTCAGCACGCCCTGGGACCGCTCCAGCACCGACGTGCCGCGCATCTTGGAAATCATGATGTTTCATCGGGCCGCCCGCGGTCAGGCTTATACCGAACTCTCACATCACTACCAAGCGTACGTCGACCTCAGCGATCATCTGCGGATGGGCCGAGCGATTTTGGTGGGCCGAGCCGAGTCGCGGGCCACCGACCTGGTTCGCGACGGTAAGCCGATGGCCGACAACTACGATCGGCATTGGACGTTCTACCGCGTCGTGCTGCCCGTGGAGCGCGAGAATGATTCCGGCAACTGACATATTGAAGCGACGATGATTCAAACGCACGACCTAACGAAAAAGTACGGCGAGATGTTTGCCATCCGCTCGATCGAGTTGGACCTGAAGGAAGGTGACCTGTTCGGCTTCATCGGTCCCAACGGCGCCGGCAAGACCACGACAATGCGAATCATCGCCACGCTGCTCGATCCGACGTGGGGCGAGGCCTATGTGTGCGGGAATTCGATCTACACCAAGCCCAAGGAAATTCGTCGCCTGGTCGGTTACATGCCCGATTTCTTCGGCGTGTATGACGACATGAAGGTGATCGAGTACCTGGAGTTCTTCGCCGCCGCGTATCGCATTCGCGGCGAAGCACGGCGCAAGGTTTGCGACGAGATGCTGCAAGTGGTCGATCTCGACTTCAAACGCGACGCCTACGCCAGCACGCTATCGCGCGGGCAGACGCAACGGCTGGGCTTGGCCCGCGTCTTACTGCACGACCCGCAAGTTCTTCTGCTCGATGAACCGCTCAGCGGCCTCGACCCGCGGGCTCGCATCGAGATGCGCAACCTGCTGCGCATGCTCGGCCAAAAAGGCAAGACGATCATTGTCTCCAGCCACATCCTGCCGGAACTGGCCGACATCTGCAACAAGATCGGCATCATCGACCGCGGCGTGATGAACGTGAACGCCGAAGTCGCCGCCGTGATGAAGCAGGTTCGCCAGTGCACCGTGCTAAACATCACCGTCGCCGGCGACACTGATGCCGCCGCGAAGATCTTACAGCAGCACTCCAGCGTCGATTCCATCGCCACCAAGAACGGCAAGATGGTGGTCACGCTGCATCAGGGCATCGAAGATTACAGCGATCTGCCCACGATCCTAGTCCAAGCCGGCCACAAGCTGACGCTGTTTCGCGAAGAAGAAGTGAACCTCGAGTCGGCATTCATGGCATTGACCAAAGGCATGGGCGCAAAACACTAACCTCGTTTAACCGCCAGCCGTAGGCGTGCGCGATCGTTGACGTTGTGTAGCCAGGGAGCGCACGCCTGCGGCTGGCGGTTAAACGATCCTGGGCTTTGGGGCTCAGTATCTAATCCAGCCCAAGTACGTCCAGTAGTCGAAGATCCAAGGGTGCGACCACGGGTTGAGCGATGCGTAACTGGCTGAGATAACGCTCGCGGCCAGCAGGATCAACGCGACTGCGGCCAAAGCACGGCGCGACGACATGGCGTCTGCAGCCGGCAACATGCACACGAGCCAAAGCGGTATGAGCCAGAATAGCCAACGCAGTCCGCACGTCACGCCGCCGTAGTTGCGGTCATCCAGAGGCCGGGCAATGTAGAACGCGAAGCAGACGACCGTCAACAGCAGCGTCATAAACGCGAGCGAACGCAGGTCGTGGCCGCGTGCTGATAAAAGCATGCCGCAGCCGATGACGCTCAGCAACCAAACCGGTGTCAGCGAGAACACGCCGTGATGGCCGATCAGCAGATGGAAGGCGTACACGGCCCTCGACGGCTCGCCGAGATCAACTCCGGTTTTACGGCCCGACGTCCAATAGCTGCGATCATATTCGTACCAATTGTCCCACGCGCGAACCTGAATGCCGTCGTCCGAGCGGACCAGTGCCAGCCGGTCATGACCTTCGTGATCCCACAACACCCAGCGCTCGTCCGGCGTCGCGACAGTGACAACGGCCGCTCTAGAGATGTCCATTCCCTGCTCGGCCTTAATTCGTTGACGCAACAGTTCCGGGACAACGCCACGCTCCAAATCGGATTGGGCAGAGCCGTCGAGAGTCATCAGCACCGCGCCGTCGCTGCGGTGCGCGTACGGCGTGCTCCAACTTCCGTGGGCCACAAAGTTTGTCACAAAAAACGGCACTGCGACGACAGCCGCGGCCGGTGCGAACGCCAGCAGCGTCCGCGATGGTGACTTCCAGCAGAGCGCCGCGGCCAACATCGCGAACAGCGACAACGCGGGCAACTCGTTAGCTGCTGCAAAGGCCGCAGACAAACCGGCCACGGCGAAACAGCTCCAGCGCCGTTCGCCATTGCACCAAATCGGCAGCGCCGCGTAGACGGCCACAAGCGCGCTGATCGCCGCCGGCAAATGGTTGTTCAGCGTGATTGCAAACGTTGTCAGAAACGTGGCCCACGTCGCGCAGGCCATCACAAAAATGCGTCCCCAGTCGCTGGTGCCGTAGCGGTCAACCAACCGCGCCAACAACACGAAAGACAAAATCATTGGGAGCACATTCGTGACAATCAGCATCAGTCGCCCGACATAGAACGTTTGATGTTCCAGGCCGGCGCCGCTCAGCCGCTTGATCAACCAATACTCGCCGGCCAACATGGTCGGCAGCAGCGTCGGTTTGGTCGAATAGAAATGTTCGCGGCCGTCGTGCCCTTTGTGCCGCATCATGTCGATCGAATACCAGCGCTTGTCGAATTTCTCGTTGAAACTCGCGGCCCGCGGATTCTGCACGATGACCGCGTCGATCACGTACGTGCCGTGGTCGCCAAGCGAGCGGATCGTGCACCAGCGGCTGCGGTCGTTCGCGCTGAGAAATGGTGTCTGACCGTCGGCCGACGTGACGGTCAAAATCCGGCCGACCATGTTGCCGGCCGCGGTCGCGATCAGCAGCCAATACACGGCGTGACGCAGCCGAGCGCGTGGGTCATCGGGCGATGCATTCATGGCGGCGGTTACGAAGACCCTGTACTCGATGTGGCCGACGAGTGCGCGGCGGCATCAGCTTCCGAATTCCCCGCGGCTCGTGACGTCGACGCTCCGTTCCCTGAATCGGCATCGTGCCGCGGCAGATCTTCGCCGATTCGCTGCTTGACGGAATAGGTCGTGCTCTCGCGGCCGTAGTAAGCGGTGATCAACTCGGCCAAAAATCCGATCGACATGAGCTGCGCGCCCAGCAGCAACGCCCCCATCGAATAAATTACCGCCGGCCGTTGATGCAGCGGCAGCAATCCCGAATCGGGCCACATTTGCAAGATCAGCCATTGCACGGCCAGATACGCGAGGCTGATGAAGCCAATCAAGAACGAAATGATCCCAATCGTGCCCAGCAAGTGTTGCGGCCGCTGATCAAAGCCGGTGAGAAAGTAGACCGTCAGCAGATCCAGAAATCCTTTCACGAACCGCTGAAAGCCGTACTTCGACTTGCCGTGTTTCCGCGGGCGGTGGTTGATGACGATCTCGCCCACTTTCCAGCCGCGGGCCGCGGCCAGCACCGGGACAAACCGATGCAACTCGCCGTACAGCCGCACCTCCTGAAAGATTTCTCGCCGGTAACATTTGAAACCGCAATTGTGATCGTGCAGCCGCACGCCGGTCAGCGTGCTCACCAAGCCATTGAAGATCCGCGACGGCCCGACCTTGTGCCACGGATCGTGACGAACTTGCTTCCAGCCACTGACCACGTCTAACTGCTTTTCCATCTCGGCCAGGAATCGCGGAATCTGGCTGGGATCGTCCTGCAAGTCGGCGTCCAGCGTCATCACCAATTCGCCGCGGGCGGCATCGAAGCCGGCGGAAAGCGCCGCCGCTTTGCCGAAGTTCCGCCGGAAGCGGATGCCGCGCACTCGCGGATCCTCTTTGGCCAGCCGCTCGATCACGTCCCACGAACCGTCCGTCGAACCGTCATCGACAAACACCATGTCCAATTCGTAGTTCTGCTCGCGCGCCACCGCGTCCAATTCGGCGTGCAGCGTTTCGAGGCTTTCGGCTTCGTTGTAAACAGGAATGACGGTGGAGAGCATGGTGCGGTTACGCGGTGTCATGTTTCGGAGGTCAGCAGCGGCCGGCGAGCAGCTACATACAGGATACTCGAAATCGTCACCTCCGACAGTAACCCCGCAGCGACTCGCCCAACCGCGACCGCTGCCCCATCGCGTGCAGCTTGCGATGCCAAAATAGCGCCGCTGGCAACATGCCCAGCAAATAAAAGTCCCCGGCCGCCACGAATACGAACTGCCCACCTCGTTGAACCGCAAGCCAACGGCGCGCGCGGCATCAACCGGAGCGTCGCCCACTCCTCCCGCCGCGACCGAATCGCCATACACCGTGCGCGTCACTTACTTACTCCTCCCTCCTAAACAACGCCTACGAAGGCGCCTCGGAATTGATCATGGGCACGCTAGGCACGCTGTTCTTGTCACAGAAGAAGGGCCTGCTGTTTTTGGAAACGGGCGCCGTGAATCCCGGCTGGACCGAAGAAGGCCGCGGCGACCGCGACGCTTCGATTATCACGTTAAAAGTGGGGTAAGCATCCTGCTTGCCAATGCGATTTCATCCCAGAAACGCAAGCTGGAAGCTTACGCCACGAAGTTGGCCAACCCTAAAACTACGCTTTGACAAAGCGCTAGTTCGATATTTGGAGTGACGCCTATC
>JBGTKH010000478.1:0-8074 GCA_041744735.1 Pirellulaceae bacterium
CAGCCCCAGCCACCCTCCGTTCATTCTCATCAGCAACACAAAGTTGGGACACTGCCCGTAGCCGAACTCGTGAGAGTTCGTGAAAGTGCGGGCGAGTTCGGCGAATTCCGAAGTCTCACGACTTCGGCTACCGGCTGCTCAGTGAGTCGCGTCACCTCATCAGCGTTCGCACCGTCCCCGGCACGACCGGTTCGTGTCGTTCCGCGCTGTTCACGGCCGCAAAGCATAGGGCGAGACTTTTGAGATTGTCCGCCGCGTTAATCGTTGGTTGCCGGTTCTCTTCGATGCTGCACAACAGTTCGCCCATCGTGCCGTGAAATCCATCGGGGAACCAGCTTCCTTCGAGCGCTGGCTGAGTGTCGCCCTCGGCCGTGCTGAGCGTCAGTTGCTGCACTTTGTTGCCGGGCCCGACGCTGCTGATCGATCCTTGACTGCCGGCCACGTACGTGCGGTCTTGCGAGCCGAACTTCGTGTCTGCGTCGAACGCCAGCGACGCCTGTGCGCCGTCGAATTCGATCAGCGCCTGTCCCAGCAGCGGCGGCGCGACAGATTGTGTCGTCGTTCGTGCCATCGAGGCGTACACGCGCTTCGCTGGTCGCCCCTCCATGAAGCAACTCACAATGTCAAACCAATGGATCGCGTAATCGTACAGGATCAGGTGCTTGACCTTCTCAAATTCGGTCCCCTTCACCCAACCATGGTCCCAATGCACTGACAAATGCGCGCCGCTAACTTCGCCCAACAGTCCCGCGCGGATCGCCTGCAGTGTGTAACTGAAGTGCGGCGCCCAGCGGCCATTCTGGTTCACCGCCAATCGCACGTTGCATTGGTCCGCCACGTCCACGAGCCGCTGCCCGATGTCCAAATCCAATACGAACGGCTTCTGGCTGAGCACGTGCTTGCCGGCCCGCAGCGCCGCCTCGATCAGCGGCGGCCGAATCGGCGGATGCGTGGCGATGTCCACCACTTCAATGTCATCCCGCCGCAGCAAATCGCGGTAGTCGCCGAAGATCGCCGCGCGGGGATAAAACTCCGCCTGCCGTTGGCGCGCCCGGCTTTCATCCACGTCGCACAGCGCCACGACGTTGTAACCAGCGGTCGCGTACGCGTGCAAATGATCTCGCGTGATGCCGCCACAGCCAATCAGTCCAATCGGCGGACTGTAATGTCGCGGATCGCGCGGCTTGTACGGCAGATTGGGTGCCGGCACGAAGTTGCTTTCCGAAGCGGAAGAATGCAAGTCGTCCGTGGACACAGAGCGCGACATCCGCGACATCATAACAGGTTTCCGCGCGCCGAACAGAGCCGTCTCACTGGACCGTCTCGCGCCGCATCGTGGCCGAGGCCTGTAGGTCGACACTCTTGAGATACATCGCGTGCGAGAGCCAACTCACGTCGTCAAACGGAACGGAAACAGTGACACGAATCGGCGCACCCTTGGCCGCAGACTCGGGCGCCGGCTCGATGACGATCCTGTCTCGATCGACAGCCAAAGCTGCATTCTCCAGATAATTCACGACGGTATCTTTCACGCCTTCGGTGGTCGAACCGTCCAGGGCCGCTAAGCGTGCGCCTTCTCGCGACGCGTTTGTCAACACCTGCTGAACCATGATCATGCGGCCGAACTCGATCATGCCGAATAGTAGCAAGACGAGCAGCGGTGCAACGACTGCAAATTCCACCGTGGCAGCGCCTCGGCGATGAGGGACGATGCGATGCGTCTTGCGTGTAAGCTTCTTGGTCATGGCTGCGAACTGAGGCGTGTTCATGAGAGTCGAAAACCTTCTGTGGTTGCGTTGTTACTGAGACGGTCCAATCGCCTACCTGACCAGCCAGGGCGGCGAGAATACGTAATAGCTCGTTGTCGTATCGCCAGATGACGACGGAATCGCGCCGATCGTCACCATTTTGGCAGGTTGAATGATGACCCGCTTGCTGGTGTTCTTCCCGGTAAGCTTCACTTCCATGATGCGAATGCCGACAAAGGCGACGATCGTGTACTGAGCGTTGTTGCCGGGACCCACGACACTGCGAAACACGGGGATGATGCGCGTCTCGCCTAAGATCGAGGCCAATTCGTCCTTGACGCCGGCGCTGATGCCTGTATCGCCGTTCAGGATCAACTCGCCATTTTCGTCCAGTTCGATTTTCCCGCCATGATGTGCCAAGTCAGCGGGCGACGCGCCATGTAGAATCTGGCGAGCGATGTCGGCGGTGCTGTTGCTACTGCTGCCAATATCAACCATGCCGCGATTGCCTGGCGATCCAGTGCTTTGTGGATAGAGATTGACTTCGAGAACGCCGTCCGCGCCAGCGGTCACGTTTTCCAATTCCGCGTCCCACTTCCAATCGTCGGTGCCGACGCCGGCCAGTAAGGCATTCCAGGTCGGTTCATCGAGCGTGATCGGCAGGATTCCCAAATTGCTGCCGTCCGACGGAGTTCGGAAGCCGCGGATGTTGTTGTTGACCGCGGCGGTGGCTTGGCTTTGAAGTTTGACACGGTCACGTCCCAGCAGCGGTGCGAAGAACAACGACACCTCGCCGTTCATATTCGTGTCACGGCGAATGTTCACCCACACGGCGTTTGGCCGGTTGGCGGAGTCGAAATTCATTTGCGAACTCGGGTCGGACGGGTTGGCCAGAAAGCCGATCTTTACGTCTTCCTCGCCGAGTTGCGGCGCGGTCGTCAAAACTGGATTCCGCGTCGCGTAATCGACGGCCTTTTGCCGCGCTTTCTCCGAGCTTTGCAGGGTGTCCGTGGAATCAACGAGCGACTCGTTGTCGACTAATTCCCAAGCGGCGGCCAAAGCCGCGGCGTCGGCCGACCTTTGCATTTGAGTACGGGTGACATACAGATAGCCCAGATCCAAGGCGAACGCCAACATGCCCATCAACACAATCATCATGACAGCGGTCAACACAAGCGTGTTCCCGCGCCGCCTTGGCCGACGTTTCTTTCTAATCATCGCTGCAACTCCAAGATGGGTGATCGATTGATCTGACACGACACTACTTGCTCAGTGAATGAACGTTGAGCGGTGTGGTGCACTCGAACTTGTCGCCGGACTCCGTGTAAACTCGAATCCGCTTAAGCGCGAGCGACGAAACTCGATTTCCGGCGTAACCCACACCCGAGTGCTTCGCGGAAACCTCGTGACTGTAATCGTTGAGATTTGCGAGGCCGGTGAGCGCGCTTGTCTTCAGGTAACCCTGCCCCCCAAACTTTCCCCAAGTGGTCGACGAACCCTCGACAACCTCGAAGGTTACGACGCCATTTTGGATTTCCATGCGTTGTGTCCAGCAAACCGTTTCGTGCGCCTGGCTCATCATGGCATCATGTGGGGATTTGTTTGAATTGAGAGCGTTTTCTCCCTGCCAAAGCTGCAAGTGCAAGCCGCCGGCCTGAAAATACGGCAGGCTCTGATGATTGATCTCAAGTGTGGCGTGCAGACCGTCTACGTGAGACACAGGTGAGAACGTACACGTGACCTGTGGCGCGGCACTGTCGGCGACGGGCGTGTCGACTACCAATTCCCAGTCCTCTTCAACGCGCACGATGATGGGACCGTTGTCGGCCGCTTCAGAGTGCGGCGACGCACAAGACATGACCAACACACCCATCGACGAAAGCACGGCAATCATCGATCCGCGCAGACCGGTAGCGAGACAATTTTTCATGGCATGATCCTCAGGCAAATGGTGAAGTGATCTGTGCCGACAGCCGCGCTGTCAGCAGACGAGATTGCAGTCAATGAATTCCATCGGCAGCCTGGCGATCTCGCAGGGAGACCCATAGCTTTGCGCCCCGGCCTCACGACCGGTTTACCTTTATCGTGAAACTCTGCCTGAGTTCCGCGGGCTCACATAGTTGGGCCATCTAAACAGATAGGTCACTTTTGCAGAAGTGTCAAATCGGACTGCACAGATTTGATCGGCGGCGAAGCAGCAGGTCGGCAACAGCATGACTATTCGTGGTTCTTCCGTTGCAATAGCGCGGAATTGAAATCCTCCGCGAAGTCATACCAGAAGTCCCCTTCGCGGAACTTTACCGGCTGGACCAAAAGACGCACCGGCCCTCGTAAACAATAGCATGCAAACGCGGGCTGCGACTTCGCCACGTTAGGCAACACTGTGTCGCATTTTGTAGCGGTAGGGCGCAAGCCCTCCGGTGTTTCGCGCGACGTGACTCACCGGAGGGCTCGCGCCCTTCCGCTATTGCACGTGATTTCCCGAAGAAAAATGCTTCAGAGCGTTGTTGCGGCTGCGGATTCGGCGGCGGGTTCCTGCGGCGCGAGCCAGGGGTTGGACCAGTCGCCCCAGTTCTCTAGATAGGCGCGATACGCGGCGGTTTGTTCGGCGCGGTCGGTCAGCCAGTCTTTCGTTTGCACGATGATCTGCTGTTCCTTGTTGAGCGTGAGCTGGCCCAAGAGCACGGCCGAGCGCAGAAAGACGAAATACGTGTCCAGCACGTCGCAGCGGCAGTAGTCGTTGATCTCGGCCAGCTTGCCGGCGTCGAACAGGTCTTGAACCATGTAGCCTTGCACGTCCATTTTCCCTGGTTTGCCGAGCACGTTGGCGGCCAGGTTCAAGCCGCCGCTGAAGCGCGTGGCGCCGAAGTTAGTCAGCACGTCGTGCAGATCCAGATGGGCCTGCGTGTTGTAGCGGTTGCGCGGCTGGTCGTACGTCTTGGCATTCAAGTCAAACCAGCCTGGCAGGCTGACGCCGTAGCGAAACGCGGCCAGTTCCATCAGCGGCACGTCGAACGTGCGGCCGTTGAAGCTGACCAGCGTCGGCCGTTTGTAGGCCTCCCAGCCGCGCCAGAAATTTTCCGTGATCACGTGCGGGCGGAATTGCGGTTCGTCGAGCACTACCAAATCGAGCAGCCGAAAATCGGCCGCCACTTTCGCCACGGCCACCGAAACGGGAATCTGATACGTGTACGGGATGAAGTCCGTGTCGTACTTCTCGATCAGCTCGGCCCGGTATCGCTGGATGGCTGCGTGCGGATCGGCGTGCTCGCCGGGGAACCGCAACTTGGACACCAGATGGCCGTCGGCCACGCTCTCGATGTCGAACACCAAATACCGAACAGACGGACCAGCCATCGTGGCCCCCTTTCCATTGGAGACTTGCTGCGGGATGATGCGTACCAGCGTAACAAAATCCGTGACAGTTCTGAATCGGTGGGGACAAGAAAGACTAAGCATTGTTGTAGGATGGACGCCCACGTCCGTCCGATTGTGTTGATGGCAACTGGACGGACGTGGGCGTCCATCCTACGAGATCCATCCAGCGTGACGACCCATGAATGCCGAGCGATTATTAGAGCGTTTCCTGCGTTACGTGGTGATTGACACAACGGCCAACGATGGGGCCGGGATCTATCCTAGTTCGCCGGGCCAGTTGGAATTGGGCAAGCTGCTGGTCAAAGAGTTGCGAGAGACGGGCGTGGCCGATGCGGCGCAGGACGAACATGGGCTGGTGATGGGGACGGTGCCGGCAACTGTCGACGAGCCGACGCCCGTAGTGGCGTTTAACTCGCACTTGGACACGTCGCCGGAAACGACCGGAGCGAACGTTAAGCCGCAAGTCGTTCGCGATTATCCGGGCGGCGATTTGGTGCTGCCGGGCGACACGAGCAAAGTAATTCGCGTGGCGGACAATCCGGAGCTGAATCAGCTCAAGGACTGTACGCTGATCACAACCGACGGCACGACGCTCTTGGGTGGCGACGACAAAGCGGGCTTGGCGGTGATCATGGAGACGGCTGCGTATCTGCTGGAACATCCCGAGATCCAACACGGCCCAGTCCGCGTGCTATTCACTTGCGACGAGGAGATTGGACACGGCGTGGACTATGTCGATTTGAAGAAGTTGGGCGCGACGGTTTGTTACACGCTCGACGGCGCCGGCGCGGGCGAGATCGACATGGCGACATTCTCCGCGGATTTGGCTACGGTCACCGTGCGCGGCGTGAACATTCATCCGTCGATCGCCAAAGGCCGCATGGTGAATGCGGTGCGCGCGGCGGCAGAATTCGTCGCGCGGCTGCCACGCGATAAGATGTCGCCCGAAACGACCGACGGCCGCGACGGGTTCTTGCATCCCTATCATATTGTAGGCGGCGTCGCCGAAGTGACGCTGAAGATTTTGCTGCGCGATTTCGAAACGGCAAGGCTTGCCACTCAAGCTGAACTGCTGCGCAAGATCGCCACGGATGTGGAAGAGGAATTCCCCGGCGCGCGGATCGACGTGAACGTCAAATGCCAATATCGCAATCTGGCCGACGGGCTAGTGCGGGAACCGCGAGCGGTCAATTTCGCTCAGCAGGCCTTTCAGCGGCTCGGCCGCACCGCGAAGCTGACCAGCGTGCGCGGCGGCACCGACGGATCGCAATTGACCGAACGGGGACTACCCACTCCGAACCTGTCGACCGGCCAGCACAATCCTCACTCGCCTTTGGAATGGGCGTGTCTGGACGAGATGGTACAAGCGGCCGAAGTGCTTGTGGAACTGGTGCAGGTGTGGGCGGAGGAAGCCGCGTGAAGCGACACGCGGTTACACCAACCCTTTGCGCACGGCCCACACGGCGGCCTGCGTGCGATCGGACACGCCGACTTTCCGCAGAATGTGCTGCACGTGTTCCTTCACCGTTTCGTAGCTGATGTTCAGCGCGATGGCGATCTCTTTGTTGGTCAGTCCCAAGGCAAGCTGCCGCAAGACTTCGCTTTCCCGTTGCGTCAAGGGCACCTCGATGTCGGCATTCAATCGCGGCGTGGCCAACGCGCCGGTCACGCGCCGCAGTTCGTCGCGAGTCCACGCACTTTCACCGGCCGCCGCCTTGCGAATGCATGCCACGAGGTGATCGCGGGGGGCTCCCTTTAGCACGTAGCCGGCCGCTCCCAACGCCACCGCCCGCGCAACGTAAGTTGGGTTGTCGTAGGTCGAAAATATCAATACCGGCATCTCGGGATAATCCAGCTTGATCCGGCCCAGCGACGTCAGCCCATCGCCATCGGACATGCGGATGTCCAACAGCGCAACATCGGGCTTGTACTTTGCCGCCAACTTCGTGGCTTCTTCGCCGCTGCTGGCTTCCGCAACAATCTTGATGTCGGTGTCGGCCAGAAGACTTCTTAAACCGCAGCGCACGACCTCATGGTCGTCAGCAATTAAAAGCTTGATACTCATGCGTTGCTCCACCTAAATTCAGAGAACTCAAAAGACCTGAGTGCAGTGGGAGTCGAGTCGACAACGATTCTCCCTCCAACGCAAACCAGCAACCCCCTAACCTCCCAAAGCACTACTACTATTGCAAACAGAGACGGGGGCGGCCATCGCTCAACCAGGGGGTTTTTCGATTTTTGTCGAATTCGTTTGGAGCGAACGTCTGGCTCATTTTGGCATCCAGACTCTGACAATGGTTGCCAGTAGCACCGGCAACGCAATGGACACGCCGAGAGCCAGCGGCAGCCATTGGTTTTGTTCGGCGACGTCGCCGAAGGCGGCATAGGCCAGCGAGATGCCCAAGTTGCTGAGCAGCACCGGCGGCAGGAAGCGGCGCCAGGTCAGACCATGGATGCCCATCAGCAACACGCTGGCTTCTGCTAAAACCGGAACGCCGCGCGACAGGATCAAGGCGGTGGGTCCGAGGCGGCTGCTCAAGTCATGCATGCGTTGCAGTTGGTCGGGTTTTGAGAACCATGCGGCGAATGGCGTTCCCCATTTGCGAGCCAGTGCGAAACCAATGATCGCGCCCAGGTTCATGCCGATCCATGAAACGATCGTCCCTTCGATCCAACCTAATCGCCAGCCGCCCATTGTGCTCAGCACGCTCGACGGCACCGGCAGAAAGATGTCGCTGGCCAGCAAGCCGATGATCACGGCCGCTGTGATCGGCGCGGCGCGAGGCTCGTCCTTCCAGTGTTCGATCCAGGCGTTCATCTGCGCCCCGAAAATCAAGAACGGCAAGATGGGCACGAGCAGCACGAGACTCATGAACATCATCGGTCGCAGCAAGTCTCGCATGGGCGGCTCGTGTCATTCGGTCGGTTGCACTTTCAGCAACTGCTCG
>JBGTKH010000479.1:0-9902 GCA_041744735.1 Pirellulaceae bacterium
ATCGGTCAGGGCCGCTTGCGAGCTAAGTTGCGTTGGGGTGGTGATACCGTTTGGGCACAGACGTACAGAATTCAATTTTGCCGGTACATGGTGGGTGTTTTCAAGTCGCGTTTGCGCCGGCAAAATTTAATTCTGTACGTCTGAGCCCAAACGGTATCACCACCCCAACGCAAGTTAGCTCGCAAGCGGCCCTGACCGATACTATACGATGCAGTATTGTATCCTCCCCGCCAATTAGGCCGGCTCGCAATTGACCGGTGATCAGACTCGACATGACGACTCAGAATCCAAGTCTCCCCACGAGCACAGAGCCATCGCTGCCGGCGGTCGACGCCTCCGATCTTGACGGCGCCGCGAACATCTTGGAGCAACTGCTCTTGGACGCCGCACGCAAGGTCGATCGCGCACAGATCCGGCGTGTGATTCGCGAAGCCGCGGATGCTTTTCCCGGTGAAGCCCCGCAGCTTTGGTGGCGTTGGATCGGCGAGGCGGGAACGAATCTGGGCCTGAAGTGCAAGGTGGTCGATTGCACGCCCGACGAGTTGTGCGAGTTGGCTCGTCAAGGCGCCCGCTTGGTCATTTACGTTGCTGGTCCCGAGCCCTGGCGGGCCGTCACAGACGTTCGCGGCCGCAAGTTTCGTTTAGCGCGGGCCTTTGGCGAGAATACGTCGCAGTGGGGCGACGCGTCGCAACTTTACCGGCTGGTCGGTAATCCACAGAATCATGCCGTGTTGCGGTGCGTGATTGTGGAACGCGCGGTGGCCTACGGCGAGGCGGTCAGTGTTAAGGCGGAAGAGATGTCGCCTCTGAGACGGCTGTGGGCGCTATTACAGCCGGAGCGCACGGACATTCTGATCCTGGTCGTGTTCGCACTCGTCGCCGGCCTGTTGACCTTGGCCACGCCGATCGCGGTCGAATCGTTGGTGAATACGGTGGCTTTTGGACGACTGCTGCAGCCGCTGGTGGTGCTCACGCTGGTGTTGCTGGCTTTCCTGGCCTTCTCTGCCGCGATTCGCGTTTTGCAGACGTATGTCGTCGAGATCATCCAATGCCGGCTTTTTGCGCGCGTGACCGCGGATCTAGCCTTTCGGCTGCCGCGCGTGCGCACCGAAAGCGTGGACGGGCAATACATGCCTGAATTGGTGAATCGGTTTTTTGACGTGGTGACGGTGCAGAAGGTCGCCGCCAATTTACTGTTGGATGGCCTGTTATTGGTACTTAGCACGGTGGTCGGCATGGCGGTGCTGGCTTTGTACCATCCGTGGCTGCTGGGTTTCGACGTGGTGCTGTTGGGCATGTTGGCGTTCGCCATTTTCATTCTCGGGCGCGGCGCCGTGGCAACGGCCATCAAGGAATCGAAGTACAAGTACCAGACGGCCGCGTGGCTCGAGGACTTGGCTCGCTGTGCGGTGACGTTCAAATTCGACGGCGGCGCCGAGTTCGCCTTGGAACGCGCCGATCAGCTTACGTACGAGTACCTGACAGCCCGCAAGAAACACTTTCGCGTGCTGATGCGGCAGATTGTTTTTGCGTTGGCAATGCAAGCGGTGGCCAGCGCCGTGCTGTTAGGCATCGGCGGCTGGTTGGTCATGACGGGACAGTTGACGCTCGGTCAGCTTGTCGCCGCCGAGCTGATTGTGACAGTCATCGTCGGTGCGTTCGCCAAGCTCGGAAAGTACATGGAGAGCTATTACGATCTGCTGGCGTCCGTCGACAAATTGGGCGTGCTGTTCGACTTGCCGATCGAGGAGCAGGAGGGCGTGTTGCATCGTTTCCCGGCGCAGCCGTCATCGCTGACGGTTCAAGAAGTGGACTACGCGTTCACGGGTGGAGCCAATGTATTGGAGTCGGTCGGCCTGACGATTCGATCGGGCGACCGCGTGGCGTTAACGGGGCCGGGCAAGAGCGTGCTGCTCGACTTGATGTTCGGCCTGCGCAGCCCGACTCACGGGCACCTGTCGCTGGACGGCATCGACCCGCGCGATCTGCGGCCGGACTTCTTGCGGCGCCGCGTGGCGCTCGTGCGCGGTGTCGAAGTGTTTCACGGCAGCGTCGCAGAAAACGTGCATCTGGCCCGCCCGGAGATCACGGCCAACGCCGTGCGCGACGCTCTCGAACTGGTTGGGCTGTTGGACGGCGTGCTGCGGCTGGCCGACGGTATTGAAACGGATCTGACCAGCGGCGGCAGTCCGCTGACGGAAAACCAGTTGCGGCGTCTGATGTTGGCGCGGGCCTTGGTCGGTCGGCCCGGCCTGTTGCTGATCGACGGAGTCTTGGACACGCTGCCCGATGAGGAAACCGAGGAATTGATGCACATGTTGTGCGATTCGCATCAGCCCTGGACGCTGGTCATCGTCACCAATCGCGGGTTGTTGCACGAACATTGCAACCGCGTTGTCGAGTTGAACGCGAACGGGCGGTGGCCGGAAGTTTCGGTCGCAATGGCGGATGAAATCGGAGGTGACTCATGATCCAGCACAACCAACAGAGTAGTATTCGTGAGGGCACGACGACTCGACGCCGCCGCACGATGTTGGCGCCGGTCGCCTACAACGAACTAGTCATGCCTTCCTTGCGGCTGGCTCGCTCGTCGCGCTTGGCCCGGCGGATTGCCAAGCTGCTGCTGGCCATGTTGCTCGTGACGATCGTGCTGGTCATGTTTGCGCCGTGGCAGCAATCGATTAACGGCAGCGGCAACGTCATCGCGTTCGCGCCGCTGGAACGCCAACAGATGATCGAGGCGCCGATCAAAGGCCGGATCGTCCGCTGGGGCGAGGGCATCGTGGAAAACGCCCGTGTCGAAAAGGGGCAACTGATTCTCGAAATCCAGGATCTCGATCCGTCGCTGGTCCAGCGACTTGACGATCAAATGACAGCCAGCCAGCGGCAAGTCGAAGCGTCTCGCCAACAACTGGCGGCCAACCAACGCAATCTCGTGGCAACGCTGACGATCATCGAATCGTACGAAGCCCAAGTCACCGCGTACACCGAGGTGAAGCTGCAGATTATTGCTTCGGCCGAGGCGTACGTCGACAATGCGCGGCAAAAAGTGACCGCCGAAGAGCAGCACCTCATCGAACAGATGGCCGCCTTCTCCCAAGTCGAGGCCGATTATCAACGCCAGAAGCAACTGTACGAAGAGCAAATCGCCTCGCAATTGAAATTCCAAGAGGCCGAGCGAAAGTACAAGGAGGCGGAAGCCAAGGTCGCCAAGACTCAAGCCTACGTGCAAGCGGCGAAGGATGAGCTCACCGCGAAAGAGCGCGATCGAGACGCGAAGGCGCAAAGGTCTCAAGTCGACATCGACTACGCGACCGCCTTGTTGCGCAAAGCGAAAGGGGACGTGGCCAAGTCGGAGAGCGAAGTCGCCAAAGCCGAGTCGGATTTGACGAAGTCCGACAAAGATCTCTTGGATGCACAGGTCAAAGTGGCTCGGCAGCAAAGCCAGCAGGTCGTTGCCCCCTGCGACGGCTTCATCGTGCAAATCACGCCCAACCAAGGCAGCCTGATGACGAAGGAAGGCGACATGCTGTGCTTGATCGTCCCCGACACGGCCGACCGTGCCGTGCAATTGTGGCTCGACGGCAACGACGCGCCGCTGGTCGAACCCGGCCGGCACGTGCGGTTGCAATTCGAAGGCTGGCCCGCGGTGCAGTTCGCCGGTTGGCCGTCGGTCGCGGTCGGCACGTTCGGCGGCAAGGTCATCTCCGTGGACTCGATCGACAACGGCAAGGGCCAGTTTCGCATTCTCATCATGCCCGACGAGCGCGACCCGGATTGGCCGGGCGCCGAGTGGCCCGAAGGAAGATTCCTGCGGCAAGGCGTGCGGGCCAACGGCTGGGTGATTCTCAACCGGGTGCCGTTGTGGTTCGAGGTCTGGCGGCGCATGAACGCCTTCCCGCCGGTCGTCTCCTTCGACAAAGAAGAATCGAAGGACAAGGGAAGCAAACCGCCCAAGGTCGGCAAGTCGCCCTGATTTCATGCTGGACGAATTTGGCAGACTTGGCAATCTGAATTGCAGTGTAGCGGTTACGCCGAGTTTGCCGATATCACACAAACCCGAAGCGCAAGTTCTGATGTTGCGCTAGCAAAAACTTGTAGCCGAATTCGCCAGAATTTGGTTTTGGAGTCCAACTCACGACCGTCCAAATTCTGGCGAATTCGGCTACCATCCGTCGAATAGCGCAACATCAAAGAGCGCAAGCGAGGGGAAACGGCTTGCACTTCCTCGCTTGCGCGCTTGCGCGTCGGGTTTGTTGTGGCGGGTGGGTGCAAAGCTTCGACACGGAAGGATAGTGACTTGCGTTTACGCAACGCAGTGCCGCTACTGCTGGCAACGCTGGCGATTTTGGGCTGTGCTTCGCCCGAGTTGGATCGGCGCGCGCACTCTCGAATGCTTTTTCATTACGATAGCAGCGGCTCGCAGGCGAGTCGCGAGACTTCCATCCAGTCAGCTCCAACGGACGTCAGCAAGTCGAAAGACCGGAGATCGAAGAACGAGCCCGTTGTCAAAGCTGCGTATTATTTCCAGCACGAGGATAATGGAGAGAAGCCAGCCGACGGCGCGCGAACCGTGCCTCTCATCGAATCTGATCTGCCATCGCCTCCGTCCGACACAACCGGCACCGGGGAAGAGATCCCTGCGGGACAGCGCGGCGACGTTGTGCGGTTGAACGATGTCATTGATTCGGTGTACCGCTCGTTTCCCTTGTTGGAAGCCGCTTACTTCGAGCGTGACATGGCGTTTGGCGAACACTTGGCGGCCCACGGCGCGTTCGACCTGAAGGTGAAAGGGGCCAGCGAGAACGGGCCGCAGGGTTTTTACGAAACCTACCGGCAGAACATCGGCGTCGAGCAACCGACCTTCGGGGGCGGCGCTCTATTCAGTGGCTACCGCGTTGGCCGCGGCACATTTCAGCCGTGGTACCTGGAGCGGCAAACCAACGACGGTGGCGAGTTCCGCGCCGGCTTCATGCTGCCCCTGTTGCGCAACGTCGAGATCGACGCACGCCGCGCGCAACTGTGGCGCACCGATCTGGGCCGCCGATTGGCCGAGCCGGAGATTCAGGCGCAGCGTATCGACTATGTGCGGGCCGGTTCGTATGCGTATTGGGATTGGGTCGCCGCCGGACACCGCGATCGCATCGCCGCCGCGCTGTTGGAAATTGCCAAGGGCCGCAACGAGGCCATTCGCCGCAAGGTCGAAACGGGCGACACCGAACCGCCCGTGCTGCAAGACAACCGCCGGCTGATTGTGTCGCGCGAAGCCAAGCTGATTGAGACGCAGCGGAAGTTACGACAGGCCGCCGTCAAACTGTCGCTGTTCTATCGCGACGAACGCGGCGAGCCATTGATCGTGGACGTCACTCAAATGCCGAGCTTCCCTGACTCTCAATCCGTGGACGAAGATGCGCTCACGTCCGACATCGAAACGGCGCTTGCCAACCGTCCGGAACTGCAAACGCTGAACCTGCTGCGTCAGCAATTCGAAATCGACTTCGCCGAGGCCCGCAACGACCTGTTGCCGGATGTACAGGCCGTTTTGGTGGGCTCACAGGACGTTGGCCGCCCGGCGACTGTCAAGAACGACAAATCGGAATTTGAACTCGAAGCCGGTTTGTTCTTGGATGTGCCCGTTCAACGTCGCAAGGCACGCGGCAAGATGACGGCCGTCGAAGGCAAGCTCGGACAACTGGCCGCCAAGCGTCGCATGACCGGCGACAAGATCGCCACCGACGTTCAAGCCGCCTACGCCGCGCTGCTGGCCGCCTACGAGCAAATCCAACGCGCACGCGAGTCCGCCGAATTGGCCGATCGTCTGGCCGAGATCGAACGCCGCAAATTCGAGCTGGGCGAAAGCGACCTGCTCTCCGTCAACCTGCGCGAACAACAAGCCGCCGAAGCCGAGAACACACAGGTCGACGCCCTCTACGAATACTTCACCGCCCGCGCCGACTACCGAGCCATCCTGGCCGCCGACTGATAGTCATGCGCCTCTCGTCCCCGTAGTGGCGGACGTTGGACTGAGCCGCTTCGCGGTGGCTCGCCAGACTAGCGACAGGCCCAGCAGCATGCACGCGGCGATCCCCGCCCAGCGCACCGGGCCGCCCTCGAATACAATCGCGCCGTTGAAGGCGATGAAGAGCGATCGTCTTCTCAATTTCTGGCGGAATCGCGATTGGCTTCACCCTGCCCGTTTCGGGACCAATCATCGGGGCCGCATTCTTTTACACGGCCGGTCAGCAATACATTTCCACGTACGTTGAGCACGACCAACTGACCATCGACTGGGGTGCGATCATTGGGACCACAACCACCGTTGGCCTCATCGCACCAGTGTTCGCGATCCCCGGCCTTGGTCAATGGCTGGCCACCCCAGCAATGTTCGCGTTTTCCTACCACGCCTTTTCCAACGCGATTGAGGCGTACCAGCACGAGCGTTATTACAGTGCCGCCTGGGAAGCAAGTTGGGGCTTGTTCGCACTTGTGGGCGCCGTTCAATCGGCACGGGGAAACTTGCGAACGCTTAATCGGTGGGGCAACGAATTGGTGAATCCCGTTGAGAATCCATATCAAAGCCCCTTCCGAAGTGGCGATGGCGGCAATTGCTTCGTCGCCGGCACGCTGGTGATGATGGGCGGCGATCCGAACCAAATTGCAACCACTCCGGCCACCGCGACAGGTCAACCCGAAGCCGGCGGCTGGAACTGGACGACGCTGCTGCTGGCGGCGGCGACCGTGCCGATCGCGCTGGCCGGGTATCAATTTGGTCGCCGGAAAAGTTATGCCGAACAACAACCCTCCGCGGCCGTTGACAGCGTGTTCGAAAGCCACGATCTGGACGACCTTTGGTCGCAAATTCCAAATGCGCTGACCCAACCCGATGTGCCGCGGATGCTGAGTGACGTTGATCTGGATGAACTATGCAACACCCTATTTCACTGTGAAACCCTAGAGGTGCTTTGCCAGCATGACTGATTCGTGTTTAATTTAACTCACCGTTCCGCTACACTTCGAACATAACTAAATTGATATGGGAGCCAACAAAACGCATGAACGCAAATGGCAGCAACAAACTTCCGCGTATCGGTCACCACGCACTCGCCCCGCTTGTCCGTTGGTTTTGGCTGGTGGGCTGGCTGTGCGTGGGAATCGCTCTTGTATTTCTTGCCGCACCATGTCCGCAACCCTCGGTGGCGGACGCAGCTACCTTCCAGACACCCACCGCGAACGGCGCGGCGTTCGCGCCCATCGAAGAAATTCGAGTGGGCCAAAAGGTACATACTGACATTCCGCCGGACGCGATCATGGCGCCCGAGGACGGTTCGTCGGAAGAATCTGGATCAGCGATTGACAGGGCTACATGGAAGCGCGTCCAGCTTCAGGCCACAGAGCGCTGGCTCGATGGAACGGTCGATGAGATCGAGATCGAAACGTTGCAGCCGCCAGAGTGGTTCGCGGATCACGACGTTCGAGTTGCCGGCGACGCACCCATTCCGCTTGATTTGGTGGAAATGGGCCTGCCGCCAGACATGCGTGCACAAGTAGTCGCGATTGCCCCTTGTCCACCCATTGCTTCCGGCCCTGGCCGGTGCGTATTGACGACCGTCAACAGCCTCAGCCGCGACGTCTGGGAGCTAACCGTTCGCTGCGCCGATGACCGCGAAGAGACGATCCGATGCACGGGGAATCACAAGTTTTACTCCGAAACTCGCCGTGGTTGGGTTTCTGCAAAGGACCTGCGAGCCACCGAAGAACTTGACGGTGCCACGGGGCGGCCACCGTCGTGCGAATTCGCCCGGTGCCGGGTTCGCAACGAGTCTACAACCTTACCGTTGAAGGAGAACATACCTACCGCGTATCTTCTGCAGCGTGCCTGGTACACAATAATAATTGCGGCTTTAGCTTCTTTAATCTAAAAGTTGGACGCGAAATCACGCCCGCGGTCGATGACCTCTCTCCGGGCATCATTCGCACCTTCAAGGATAGTAATGTTACACCGTCCGTAACTCAGACTGAAACCGTGCTGTACCGTGTGTGAGGTGAAGAGGCGGGACGCGTTGGCTCATACCTGACACGTACGAAGCCAATGTCACGCGCGCAGGCGCTGCAAGACTTGGCCCTCGATCCGACATGGGGAAATTCAAGAGTATGGTTGTCGGAAGTAAGAGTTCCAAGTGGAATACCGATTTATGAAGGAGTGGCAGCGCCGCAAGGAGCGCTTCGTGGCGGTGGGAGTCAAGTGTTTATCCCGCGCGAGTGGTTAGTAGATGGCTGGTTTGGGTTGCCTACCATACTGAGGTGAGCGAATTGAGCGTTATTCAAAAACTTGAAAGCCTGCGGATGGCATTGCAAAACGGCGACCCCGCAATGTGTGGCAATGCGCCTAGATGGGTTCGAGAGGAAGTTCTTAAACGACTTAACCAGTTATTGGAAGAACCCGAAGATATCGTGACGGCGCGAGTCGAGTCGTTTGTGACCGGCGCAACTCGCTTCGTAGCGGACGGATGTGGCACGGAGTGCGATAGACTACTTGAGTCGTTGTCGAATATCACTTAACCGGCCCCTTCCGAAGCGCCGGCACGTTGGTGATGGTGGGCGCCGATGCGGAACAAATTGCAATGTCTCCGGCGACTGCGACCGGCCAACCCGAAGCCGGCCGCTGGAACTGGACAACGCTGCTGCTGGTGGCCGCCACCGTGCCGATCGCACTGGCCGGCTATCAGATTGGCCGGAGGAAACGTCACGTCGCACAACAGCCCACCGAGGCCGTTGACAGCGTGTTCGGCAGCCGAGATCTGGACGAACTATGGTCGCGAATTCCCGATACGCTGGGCCAGCGTCACGAGCCCTACGACCTGACGGACATTGAATTGGACGAACTTTGCGACACACTGTTCCACGATGAAACTCTGGCACTGGAATCCAGCCAGCGCAGACACCGAGCGCCGCTCGTCCTGGACAACCGAACCTGAAAACTCTAAGAATCTATTGCAGAGGCATGGACTCATGAAAACCGCGATACATCCGATCTATCAATCCGCCAGTGCCCCACCCGCCGTCCGTATTCGTTTCGGACGATTGTGGCTTCTGGGTTGGCTTGCCGTGGGGGCGGCGCTGGTTTACATCGCTGCGCCGAAACAGGCACAACCAACACTGGCGTCTATTCAAGCAACGCCCGTTGTGGCCAACCAGCAGTCATCGGCCACCGCGGCGAGGCCCTTGCTGAAACCGATCGAGCAGATTCGCGTCGGCGAACGGGTGCTGGGCGAGAACCCGTTGCTCGACGCTGCCGCTAGCGACGTTCCCGAGCCGAACGCGGCAACTTGGCGACAACTCGAATTGCGGATGGCCGAACCGGGCGGCAAGCAGCTCGACATCGTCATGCTACGGCCGCTCGAGTGGATCGAGGGTCGCGGCGCCAAGGTCGGTGGAACGATCGACCTGGACCTGCCCGAAATGTCCGCATCAGGCTCCGCGGACGTTCTTGCCATCCGCCCCTGCCCAACCATTCAAAGCGGCGCCGGACATGTGGTCACGGCCACGTTCGCCCACGACGCGGTCGACAACCTGTTGAATCTTTACGTCGAGGGGTTGGAGAAGCCAATTGGATGCACGCTCAATCACGCCTTTTGGTCGGAAGACCGCCAGGACTTTGTGCCAGCCGAGTCACTACGCATCGGCGAACGCTTACGCACCGAGACCCGCGGCGTAGTTTCATTGGCGGCTGTCACGAAACGCCCTGGCGAAGCCCGTGTTTACAACCTCGAAGTACACCTCACTCACGTATACCGGGTAAGTGCCCAGGGCAAACGCATCTTAGTTGGGTGAGAGGATTATTCGCGGTGGCCTTGCCGAAGTGAAGGCTAGCAGCGAAGGATTTCCGTGGGTTGTTTCAGGAA
>JBGTKH010000480.1:0-14138 GCA_041744735.1 Pirellulaceae bacterium
TCAAACGCTTCGCCATCAGCCTGCTCAAGCAGCAAACCGACAAGCAAAGTATCGCCATGCGCCGGCGCATCGCCGGCTGGAATATCAACTACCTGGCGCAAGTCCTTGGAATTTCAAAGGCTTAGTTTGCGTTTGCCGTGACCGCTGGCACCATGGAAAAGGAACGTCACTTGTGTACAGAGCGTTACGATTGCGAGTTTCGGTCACAAGCGTGCCGGCGGGACGCTCGCAATGAAAATCATCTTTGCTTAGGAGAGCGGTCATGTCATGGGAATATCAGCTAGAAGCCATTGGCTTGGTGACACTGGCCGGCTTTGTGGGGGCAATTGTGGGATTGGAACGCGAGTTCGCGGGTAAGCCTGCTGGACTTCGTACGCACATCATGGTGGCCGCTTCGTCGGCGCTAATGATGGTCATTGGAGAGGCAGTGATGGAGGCGTTCCGCGAAAACAACAGCGATAGCACGCTCAGCGCGGACCCGATTCGTGTGATTCACGCCATCCTAATTGGCGTTAGTTTTCTGGGTGCGGGAACAATCATTCACCAAGGCGGCCATCGAGTGGAAGGTTTGACGACGGCCAGTTCGATCTTCTTTACAGCGGGACTCGGCATGGGCATCGCGGCGCGACAATTCGTCCTCGCCGGCGGCCTGACCCTCTTGTCGCTCGTTGTACTTTATGGCATTGGCTGGGCGGAGCAGGGGCTGAGCCGTTATCACCGAGAACCGGAACCGTCGCATGACGAGAGCGGCGATGAAGATTCCGCAGCCCAGCAAAAGTCTCCCAAGCCATCCGCGGGTGGTTGAACCGAGGCTAGTCGCCAAGACTGCCTGATGCAATTCATCGAGTCGTTTCAGCCATCGAATTCAAAACCCCAGACATACAGGAGAATCAAAATGATCGCCAAGGAAATTGGAAAGACGATTGCGGCCGCGCTTTTGACCACGGTGTTCTTTACGGCCTTGCCGGGCTGCGAACGAAAAGAGAAACTGATCGACATCGAAACACCTTCGGGCGAAGTTGAAGTCGAGCGGGATAAGGATTCGGGCGCGGTGGACGTAGAAGTGGCACCAGATGAAGGCCAGTGACCATGAATGGCTTGGAACCTTGTAGTGAGTTGCCGACAGGATTGGGGGCGCCGAACGCCGCTCGCCGCCCCGCAACGACGGCTTCCACCGGCCTAAAAAAACACGCCCGTGACACGTACGGGCAGTGCTGCTTCGCGTGTCGCGGGCGAGTTTTGCGAATTTCGCAGCCCCAGCAATTCACGACCGTCAGAAAATGATGATCAGAATGAGCACGACGATTAAGACCGTCGTGAGACCGCCTGCCGGATAATAACCCCAGCCGCGGCTGTAGGGGTAAACCGGCAACGCTCCGAACAATAACATCACCAAGAAGATCAGTAGTAGCAGTTCAAGCAAACCCATCGTTGTGCTCCTTATATTATATCTTTTGGTATGGTTCCCTATCCGTGCTAAGTGGCGCTCCAATGCGACATGCATGCAACGCAAACTCTGTGCCGCACCTTTTTTCACTGATCTTCGGCCCGGTTGCGAGAAGCGTTGCTTGCTGCGCGATCTTGCCGGTTGCCGCACGACCTGATGCTCCGAGCTTCTGTGGAATGACGGAAGCGGCATACCTTATCGCCTCGGGCCGCGAGGAGGACAGCGGTCTGGTGCATTTCATCCAAACTATCGGCAAGGCCATGCAGGAGTATTTCGGGGCGTTTCTTTGTTACGAAATTTGGGCCGCTGAAACGAACGATGATCGGCGGCGGGAGATCGGTCCGCGACTGCGCCCAGCATTCGAAATCGTGACGGCCGAAACGACCACACTGCCGGGGACGATCGATGTGCTATCTCGGCAGCTACGCAAGATTCGCGTTGGCGGAACGCGCGCCACCGTAAACGTCCGGACTCAGGACCACGTTTCGCCACCTGGCCTGCCGCCGCTGTTGCTCGGTCAGGTCAATGGAGGCTGTATCTCCCTCGGCATCACAGTCAAACCGATCTATCGTGACACTCACACGGGAACTTTGTTTCCGCTGGTTCTCGAAACACTGCGACAACAGTTTGGCCCAGCCTTGCGTCACGCCACGCTGGCATTCACCGAAGTGGCCGAAGACGATTCACGGCTTCGATTTCCGTCGCTGGGCCCGTCGTGGATCCCTCAAGCGGCGGCAGACGTCGACCGCGACTTGCGCTCCGTGTCCGAGGCATTCGATCTCATTTTGCAAGCCACGCCGGTTAACGCGAAAGACGCGTGGCCCGAATTTCGCAAGCATCGCTACCGAAAAACACCGGCCCTCTACTGCCGTTTGCGTAAGCAATGCGGCTTTGCCCGCAAGCGGGCCTTTACAATCGCGTTGCGAGCATATCGAGCTGGCGGGCTGACGAAAGACTTGATGTACTTGCGGGGGTTGCGCGAACTGCTATTGTATCTCTCCAAAGGTCATGAAATTGAGCCGCTGTTCGTGGGAAAGATTGCCTTGCGGCACGTCCCCTTTCTGCAGGACTTGCGCCGCCGAGGGATCATCCGGCCGCCCGCCGTGCTTCCCAGGTACCTGGCCGCCAATCGTGTTCGTGAACGACTGCAGACTTGTCGTACTTTAACAATTGAGCAACTTGTAGCCGAGCAACTCGCCCGCGCATAAAGGAGATCTAGCGATGCGGATCGGATTTGTTGTCAACGATATTCAAACGGAAGAGGCGGTTTACACCACAACTCAACTGGCCATGGCCGCGTTGAACATGGGCCATGAAAGCTGGACGTTGAGTGTCGGAGACTTCGTCTACAAGCCGGACGGCAGCATCCAGGCGTTCGCACGCAGTGTTAATCGCAAATCATATGAGGAACTAGACAAATTTCTCCAGGAGCTGCAAAGCGACGACGCGCGACAGGAATGGATTGCCGTCGACGATTTGGATGTGCTCATGTTACGCTACGACCCTGCCATCGAGGGCGAACGGCCGTGGGCACAGTCGTCGGCGATTCTATTTGGCCAATTGGCGATCATGCGTGGCGTGATCGTTGTCAACGATCCAAAAAATCTGGCCAATGCGATCTATAAAACATATTTCCAGCATTTCCCCGAACAAGTCCGTCCGAAAACGTGTATCAGTCGCAATGTTGACGAGATTAAACGCTTCATTGCCGAGCAGGGCAACAACGCCGTGTTAAAGCCTCTGCAAGGGTCCGGCGGTCAGAGCGTGTTTCTGGTTCGCACGGAGGACGCGATGAATGTCAATCAAATGATCGACGCGGTCATTCGCGACGGATACTGCATCGCTCAAGAATACCTGCCGGCAGCAGCGGAAGGTGACGTGCGGTTGTTTGTGATGAATGGCCGCCCACTGATGTACAAAAACAAGTACGCCGCATTTCGGCGAGTAAACAAGAACGGCGATATGCGCAGCAACATGCACGTCGGTGGCAAGAGCGAAAAAGTTCAGGTGACTGATGAAATGCTGCAACTTGTGGAAATGGTCCGGCCGAAGCTCGTACGCGACGGCATGTTCCTCGTAGGCGTTGACGTCGTGGCTGACAAGCTCATGGAAATCAACGTCTTCAGTCCGGGTGGCCTCGGCAGCGTCGCCAAATTTACTGGGATCAATTTCGCCGAAATCATTATTCAGGACTTAGAGCGCAAGGTCAAATACAAGGACTGTTATGACGCCTGCATCACCAACGCCGAGATTGCGACACTCTGATGGCGAGAAGTCCACCCAGCGACGTACAATCATATTCGTCGCTGCGTTCTACTAGTTTTACCAGGGCTTCAGCTTCCACCCTAAAACGAAACCGATTCCAAAGGCCCATAAGGCGACGACTTCGGGGCGCTCTTTGGCGTACTGCTTAAAGTACGCCAGAGCCGCTTCGCTAGCGCTTAGACGTTCGTCACCAGCAATCTGTGCCGACGTTCTGTCATCCGTTCGCTCATTGGTCTGACTGACTTTGTCATAGGACATTGCGGGAGCTCCTGTTTTGCAGTGGCGTGGAATGAGATTCTTGGTCAAGCATCTGCTTAAACCATTTTAGATTGCGGTTGAATTCCTCTTGAGAACGCTCCAAGGCATTCCCGTTGTTCCGTAAGATCCTCAGCCCGATGGCCGCGGCGATCGCGGACACGGTTAGTCCTACGAGCGCAGCAGTGAACAGCGATAAGGACTGCGACAACCCGCCGTACTCAACGAACACATTGGCCAGGCTCAGCAATAGAACTGGTATGCACCCGACTGCGACGCACAGTGCCACAAGCAACCACGTGACTGACGCGATCAAATCGCGAGACCAACTCTCGATCTCGATCTTAAACAGGCGCAATTGCAAATCTGCAAGCGTGACTGCGTCGTGGACTAGCTCGCCCATGCTTCGCGCCACAGCTCTAGCAGGTGATTTCGGGGATCCGTTGTGTTCGTTCATGTTCGCTTAATCCACCATCCTAGGGCGATTCCGGTCACCACAGCAATTCCCAAGCAGGCAAGCGGGTGGGCGTCAAACATTTGCTCGACGGCTTTCTTCGATCGGTCTAATTGGAGACGAGCGGTCCCGACGAGTTTTTTCGACTCGTGAACTAGATTCGCTTGCTGAGCCGGTCTCGCGGCCATTAGGTCGTCAACCATTCGATAGGGCATCGTCGTCTCCTCCGACTACTGCGTTACTGATCCAGGTGCTGGCGAACTGGGTTAGGTAGCCTGCCGCGCCGCGGGCTGCGGCACCGACGACCAGACTTAGGACGGTGCCGGCCAGACTGCTTCTCGCCTGGGGCGTGGCGGTTAGTCCTTGTCGTCTTGAAATCTCTTCGAGCAGGTCGGCGGCGGGGGTAACAATTCTGGCGCGGCTCGACACCAGAAAGTACCCCAGCGCCACCGCCCCTGTAAGACACAACCACGGGCGCTTACGTACATAGTATCGCCAGTCGGTGAGCGTGCGCGCAGAATCGACGATCGCCTCGACGTCACCGCCGAGTTCGCGACGCACTTCGTTCATTTGGCGACAGATTTCCTCGGCCTTCAATGCATCCATGGTTTGCCCGTCCAATTGAAAGACATCTAACGGTCTTAACTTCAGCTTCGGAATTGGGACAACGATTCCGGAAGCCCATGGGCCATGGCGTCTAACATTCGCCGACCAAGTCGGTGCGCCAGCCCCTCTTGACGGCGAAAACCGGCCCCCTCGGTCATTCCGTAGGCCAGCGCCATACCAATACCTAAACCCAGGCCGAACGCTACAAGAGCCATCGGTATGGGGTGCTCGTCCACAAAGTCTTTCGACGAATCCGCAACGTCTTGGACGGCGTGACGGATGCGGTTCTGCGTTTTTGAAGTTTTAGAAGATGGCATGATATCGCTCCTTCGTACATTCTGAATTGGACGTGGCGAGAGCAAAGCGTTTCGCCAATACCCAGTGAGGCAATCTAACGGGCGCGCAAGGCCAATCCGAGGACGACCCCCGTAATCAGGCCGGCGCCGAAGCAAACCGCCAGAGACTCCACGGGCCTCTCTTGCACGATCTCCTGCGTACGATGATATCCTTCGGTAGCGGCATCCGCTGCCTGCTTGGCGGCATGCTGCGCCGTCGTGCGCGCTGAGTCCGCGTACTCGCGAACGGTTTCGGCGGCTTTCGCGATCATCGAGGCGCCGTCGCTCGTTAATTCCTCCAAGTACTTCTCAACCGTTTCGCGGGCCTCACCCGTTTGCTGTTGGATGGTGCCCACGAGTTGCTCGACACTGCCGTGAGCCGAATCCAATTTTGAATTGGTAAGGTCGCCCCAGCGTTCTCGCAGTTTTCCTCTGATTTCGTTCCAATTGCCCTGCAAAGTCTGTTGATTAACTGCCATTGTCATTTCTCCTAATATGTCGACATTTCCCGGCACGAGAGCGAACCTCCTGCCGCAAAAACAAAACGTTTCTGACCGTCCAACACGAGACTTGTCGAGATTGCCGATACGGTGGCGCTCTCTCGTCGCGAACTTATCTACACGGGACGCCGGACGAGGCCGGTGAACAAACTCAACACAAATAGGATAAGGAAGACCGCAAACAGAATCTTGGCGATCCCCGCCGCTGTTCCCGCAATCCCTCCAAAACCAAATATGGCCGCAAGTAGTGCAACAACCAGAAATACGATGGCCCAGTACAACATTGGAATCTCTCCTATTGGGGAAGTTGAGCCCGCGCTCGATGCTAAAAATAGTTCCGAACGCAACTTGCTAACGCTGTGCCAATTCGCATCTCTGCATTTCAGCGGCTGTTTTCTCACGCCAGTGTTGAAGCACTGTCGTTTGCTTGGCCACCGGCCAGCCAATGTGGACGTATGCCTGCCAACTCTCGGGACGTCGTCGTAGGAAAATATTGCACACCGCAATCCGTGTTTCCGCGACTTTAAAAGGCCTAGGGGCATACATACGTTTTAGAATAGCTAACGACTCACACTGACTGCGACTGCGAGATATACGTAATGGCGTGATACTGGCACGCCCTTTGCGACTCAAGCGTGGTGCGTATCTATTAACGCCAGATGTCTGGCCGTTACGAACACACCTTTGTTTAGGGAGTCGGCACATGACGACGAAATATTTGTGGATCGGCAGCGTGGCACTGGTTGCCGCGCTGGGACTAAGTTTGGGCTGTGAGCGGACGACGCAAGAAGATGTCTCCGACGCTCAGCAGGCGGTGCAGGAAGAGCAACAGGAAACTGCCGAAGCCCGGCAGGAAGCTCAAGAGACGATCGCCGAAGCCGACACAGAAGCGCGGCGTGAGGCGGCTGAAAACGTACGACAGGAGGAGCAGGACACCGTCGAGGCGCAGAAGGAACTGCAAGAAACGAAGCAAGAATTCAACCGGGACGAATATGTTGCCAGTGTCGAACGACGGTTGGAAGAAACGGATCGCCGCATCGAGGATTTGCAGAAGCAAGCCGATAATGCGCGGGACGCCGAAAGGGAAGCGCTCGAACGACACATTGAAAATATTCAGGAGCAACGAGACATCGTTCAGAACAGGCTGGATGAGCTTGAGTCCGCGGAAGCGGAAGACTGGCAGCGGTTGAAGGCGGACGTAGATAGTGCCCTCGCACAGCTCCAAAAGACCGAAAGCGGAGTCTAATCGCCTAAAACTCGTGGTGACACTGTGGCATCGGACCTCGTAGGCAATGTCAGCGTAACTCTCAATGCGAAATGAGGACCAATCTCGGTGGACAGTCCACCGAGTGAACTTAACAAAAGGAGATGAGATATGAACTGGGATCAAGTTGAAGGAAATTGGAAGGAATTCAAGGGCAAGGTTCAGCAGCAGTGGGGCAAGCTGACGAACGACGACGTGGATCAGATCCAAGGGAAGCGCACGGAGTTAGTCGGCCGCATCCAGAAGCGCTATGGGTATGCAAAGGACAAAGCGGAGAAAGAGGTGGAGGACTTTTGCGCCCGCTGTTGATTTCGCTCGGATACCATCCCACTCGTCCGGATTACGGATTACCTATAAGAACTGGCTAGGAGAACACATGCCTCAGCAACAGACTCAAAAGTCACCGAAAGCCACACACCAGCCTCGTTCCGGTGAGACCTACCGCTGTCAAAAATGCGGTATGGAAATGGAGGTTAAACAGGACTGTAAGTGCGAACAGGGCGCCCCGCGCATGGAGTGCTGCGGGCAGCCGCTGACAAAAATGTAAGGTGTCTCGGAACACAGACGCCTAACGTAAACACTCTCTTCCGACAAGCCAAATCATCGGCCGTCGCGAGACCGGATTTGGCAGGGCGAAGTCTTATGCGCCGCGAAACCGCATGCGACCCGTATTTACTCATGTTTCGCAGCCAAACAGGAGTGAATTATGATTACGGCAAAACGTGCCACACTTTCGGCATCTACGATCATCGGCGATCACGTCCATAACGCGCAGGGCGAGGAACTGGGATCGGTCAAGGACATCATGCTCGATCTGGACACGGGCCGCATCGCCTATGCAGTCTTGTCCTTTGGCGGATTCCTGGGACTTGGCGACAAGCTGTTTGCCATTCCCTGGAATGCCCTGCAGTTGGACGCTCCCAATCACGCTTTCATTCTGAACGTTGATAAGGAAACGCTGCAGAATGCCGAAGGTTTCGACAAGGACAAATGGCCGGATATGTCGGACACCGGCTGGGGCGTGCGCATCCATGACTACTATGGGACGCGGCCCTACTGGGAATAGCACGGAGTACACGCGCGGGCCACTGATCGCAGTATTCGCCACGACGAATGGACGCATCCGAGGTCAGTCGCCCGCGCTTTGTTTTATGTTTTATGTCGCCAGATTTTGCAACTGCGGATGCGACCGCGTCACGTGTTTAATTTCTGATTTCTGAGTACACGGGAGGTGTTTACAAAGGCTATGAACAGTCTACAGGATGCTCTGGTCCACGAACTCAAGGATCTCTATAGCGCCGAAACTCAGTTGACCAAGGCGCTGCCGAAAATGATCAAAAAGGCAAACGACGAAGAACTGCGCAGCGCGCTGGAGCAGCACCTCGAAGAGACCGAAAACCAGGTCGAACGCCTCAAGGAAGCATTGGACCATCTGGAAGAAAACACCGGACGGAAGAAGTGCGAAGCCATGAGCGGGCTCATCGAAGAAGGCGAGGAACTGATGAAGGAGGAAACGACCGACGAAGTCCATGATGCCTTGCTCATCGCTGCGGGCCAGAAGGTCGAGCACTACGAGATCGCATCGTACGGCACCGCCATGGCGTGGTGCAACGTCCTAGGATTGAACGAGGTCGCGGATTTATTGGAAGCTTCGCTCGAAGAGGAAAAGGCGGCCGATAAGAAACTCACGGAAATCGCCGCAAGAATCAACAAGCAGGTCCAGCCGGCGTAGCTGCCGTGACTAACTTCCGGCCGGCTGGTGCTCGGTATTGCCTATGGCTGGTGGTGGGCCGACGCGCTTGCCGCCGCGATCATTTCCATCGACGTGTTACGGGACGGCATCAGGGATTTGCGCACCGTCGTCGGCGATTTGATGGATCGAACGCCGATGGCGGTGGACCATTCGCATGTGTGCTTTCGCTCCGAGCTGTGATTCGCCGCACGCAGCAATGTGACCGCAGCCCGGTACACTGTTTGCAACGCTGCAATAAATCGAACCGTCAATTCCGTCTCACCAATTTCTGAAGAGGAGTAGAAGCCATGCCCAAGGCCTGGAGCAAGAAGGACGAACGGCAGTACGAACATGTCAGGGACAGTGAATTAGAGCGTGGTAAGTCAGAAAAACTCGCCAAGGAAATTGCGGGGCGTACGGTCAACAAACAACGGCGGCGAGAGGGCCGCACACCCAACAAAACGACGCAGGGGACAGGTAATCCTAACCGGTCTCTGCAAGAGCGAACTGTTGACGAACTGCGCAACACGGATTCCCAAATGAAGATCAAAGGGCGCAGCAAGATGAAGAAAAACGAACTGATCAAAGCGATTCGCGCCCATGTTAATTGATGCGATTATACTGCCAGACGGACTGCATGACGTGTTCGCGATCCCATGCGATCAGTCGCCTATCGGGTGGCGAATCGAGATCGATTTGGATAACTCACTCCCTACGATGAGCCAAGTTGTTCAACTTGATCCAACCATTGCATCTTCGGAAGACGATTTTCTGCTATCGTTAGTCGCGGATCGCTTTCGTCGAACCAAAAAACAACGGGAGCTTAGTTGCATTTTCCCAGGGACCCTGCTAATTTGGATGACCATTTGTGAACCGGGCCTTGGCCATCGGGGACGGCATCAACTCTCCATTCAGGAGTTCAAACGCCATGACACATCGACGGCGTCATCTGCGTGTGGGTTTTACCTTGGTTGAGTTGTTGGTAGTGATTGCCATCATCGGAATCCTAGTGGCTCTGCTCTTGCCGGCGGTGCAGGCGGCGCGCGAAGCGGCGCGGCGGATGAAGTGCACCAACAATTTGAAACAGATCACGCTGGGCTTGCATAATTACAGCGACACTCAAAAGACGTTGCCGATGGGCTGGGTCTCGCGGGCCAGCACACAGGCGGAGTGGGGATGGACGGCGTTCATTTTGCCACAGGTCGAACAGCAGAGTCTGTTCGATCAGTTGGGCGTGAATACTCAGCGGCTGCGGGACGTGACCGGCAACGCGACGCTGCGACCGCTGCTGCAAATGCAACTGCCGGTGTACCGATGTGCTTCCGACACGTCCGATCGCGTGTTGCCCGGCACTACGAATGGGTCGCCAACGTATCATCGCCGTTTCAATTGCGATAACTGCCCCGCCGGCTTCGAGCCTTCCACGTCCAATTACGTGGGCAACGCCGGCTTCTTCGATCCTAATCCGCCAGGCAACGGCTTCAGCAACAACGGTATCTTTTTCGGCAACGGCATCGTGCGGATGAATGAGATTACCGACGGTACGGCCAACACGTTTGCCGTGGGCGAGCGCGACGAACGCTGCCGAGCGGCGTCGTGGATCGGCTGCCGCAACCCGCCGGGCGCCGACATGTGGGGCAGCTACTTCGTGCGCGGCCGCGTGAGCATGAAGTTGAATGACCCGCGAGCCGCCGCGCCGAACCGCTGCACCGAAGGTTTCGGCAGCCTGCATCCGGGCGGGGCGCTGTTTTCCATGTGCGACGGCAGCGTTCGCTTTATCAGTGAGGACATTAACTTCGATAATGGCGGGCTGACCGAGGCACAGATCACCAACAGCCGCCCGACGCTGAATATCGGCGCACTTGGCACCTATCAACTACTCGGCATTCGCGACGACGGCCGGCCGGTCTCGGGTTTTTGATCGAGCCACGAGCTGAACAAACAATCGATTCACAATATCTGATGCAGTAACCAATCCATGATTCACTGTAAGTGTAGCGACATCTTTGTGGCCTTCGTCCTCCCGTCGGCCTTGTGCTGCCTGGCACAAACCGGCTGCGGCAGTGACTTGGCTCGCGTCACAGGCACCGTCACTTTGGATGGCAAGCCGCTGCCGGCCGCCACGGTCGAGTTTCAGCCCAAAGAAGGTTCGCCCTCGTACGGCGAAACCGATGCGAACGGCCGCTATGAATTGATGTTTGCCGCGGGGAAACCGGGCGCCCAAGTCGGAGAATACACAGTAAGGATCAGCACCTTCCGCATCGAACCCGACGGCGAAGCCCGAATCGAAATCCCGGAAAGAGTACCCGCCGAATTCAACGAGAATTCCACCGTCGTTCGCAAAGTAAAACCGGGCTCGCAAACCTTTGACTTTGAGATCCCGAGTAAGTAAGTAGGCAGGCAGGCAGTTCACATCGCTCTGACCGATGGTACGTGATTGCCGGCCGATCATTATCACTGGTGATTTGACTTCCGCTGGCGTGCCGCACTTAGTTCCTTCTGCAATCGCTGCATTTCCGCATTTGCGTCTCGCAGCGCTGCTTCGGCCTTTTCGGCCCGCGCTTGCTCGGCTTCGGCGCGCGTCCGTTCGGCTTCGGCGCGCGTTCGTTCGGCTTCGGCGCGTGCCAGCTCTGATTCGGCGCGTTCCCACTCCGACTTGGCGCGTGCCCGTTGTTCTTTGGCCTGTGCCCGTTGCTCTTCGGCCTGCGCCCGTTGTTCTTCGGCCTGTGCCCGTTGTTCTTCGGCTTGCGCCCGTTCTGCTTCGGCCCAAGCGATGGCCGCTTCGGCGCGCTCTCGTTGCCACAGCAGCCACTGCTTGGACTTCGGGTCGTACAATCGCATTCGCCAGCCATCACGGGCCACTTGCAAGCCCAACACCTTGCTGAATAGCCGTCCTTTGACCGGCTTGATCGGCACGTATTTTCCCTTTTGCAAGCGAAAGCCCTTGAGTGGCGGCCTCAGGTACTCGGCATTCGGGTCGAACAGGAAGTACTCTTTGACCTTCAGTGTGTCCTGGTAAATCGCGAACTTGTCGTCGAGATCTTCCGCGCGTGTGCTGGGCGACGTGATTTCAAACACAACATCCGGCGCTTTGCCTTCTTCCCAAACCAGGTAACACATGCGCTCGGGCGTTTTGGGGATTCCGAACGCGACAAACACGTCGGGCGACAAATGCCGCAGCCGGTCGCCGGGCACGTAATACAGAAACATGTTGCCCGACACGTAAACGCGCGAGTTGTCCGCGTACCAATGCTGCAACGTTTCAACGGTCTGCAGAATATTGTCTCGATGATAAGGTGTTTCGCCCACAGGTTGTCCGTCCGAAACGGGATAGTCGATCTTGCGCGAAACGGATGCCGTGCGAATGCTCGCCATTCTGGTCACTCTTGTTCACGAGTCAACGTGCCTTGCCGATGGTTCTCGGCAAACACGATTATATAGTGCCGCTCCATCTGCAGCCAATTGCGAATCGGCGTGCTCATTTCACTCGGCGTAGCCTCACCCAATTTCATACGTCACGCTGCCGTGGTGTTGAGCGCGGGAGATGCGATCCATGGCGTACAGGCCGGCCAGGATGAATTCGACGCATGACGCGCGCACCGCCGCATCTTCCGAGGCGTTCAGTTCAAACGCTTTATCCCACACGGGCGGCACGCGCTTCAGACGCTGGGCGTAATGCGACGAGGGCAGCATGTCGCCGACTTCGATCTTCACGCCGCGGCTGAAGATTTCGGCGATCTCGGACAGGCCGTGCTTGTCGATGTATTCCTCGAATACGGCGCGGATCGCCTCGGCCACCACGGCGTCGAGCACCTGCCGCTCGGACATTTGATGGCTGCCCATCAGGTCCAATTCCAACTTGCCCAGCGACGAAGAGTAGATGTGCCCCAGGTCGCTGATCCGCGGCACGGCCGGCTTCTCGCCGAGCACCACGGATCGCTGCCGCGCGCTGGCGATCATCGTGCGATAGTTAGCGATGCTGAAGCGTGCCGAGACGCCGGACTGGTGGTCGATGTACTTTGACTTGCGCGCCTGAATCGTAATTTGCTCGATGATCTCGCGCATGAAGTACGGCACGACGACTGGGTATTGGCCGTTCAGTTCCACGCCCGACTCTTGTTCCATAATCTGGATGCCCAAATCGCGCTGCCGCGGATAATGCGTGTGAACGACCGAGCCGATACGGTCTTTGAGCTGCGGAATTACCTTGCCGCTGCGATTGTACGTGGCCGGGTTGGCGGAAAACAGAATCAGCACGTCGATGTCGAAACGAATCGGGTAGCCGCGAATCTGCACGTCGCGCTCTTCGAGAATATTGAACAGGCCCACCTGCACCAACTCGTCCAACTCCGGCAACTCGTTGATCGCAAAGATGCCGCGGTGCATGCGTGGGATCAGTCCGAAATGCAGTGCCTCTTCGGCCGACATGCTGATGCCGCCGGCCAACTTTGCCGGGTCGATCTCGCCGATGATGTCGGCGAATTTGGTGCCGGGCGCGAGGCGTTCCGCATATCGCTGCTCGCGCGGCCACCAGCCGATGGGCACTTCCTCTTCCGCATGCGTGGCCACGAACTGTCGGCCCGCGCGGCTGATTGGCCGGAATGGATCGTCGTGAAACGGTGCATCCGGAATGTCGAGGTACGGAATCTCCGGGTCCAAAAACCGCACCAGCGAACGCATCAGCCGGCTCTTGGCCTGTCCCTTCTCGCCCAGAAACAACATGTCGTGGCTGGCCAGGATCGCCAGATTGATCTCGGGAATCACGGTGTCGTCGTAGCCGATGATGCCCGGAAACAATTCGCCGCCGCCGGCCAGCATGCGGATGAAATTGTCGTAAATCTCGCGTTTGACGTTCTTCGACTGCCAGCCGCTCTCGCAAAGCTGCCGCAAATTGGTTGGTTTCGCTGGATTGTTTGTCATGATTTGTTCGTTTGTGTCACGGGAATTCAAAGCTTTCGTGGCATTATAGCGCACGGCCAGCCGGTTACCAACGACTCCCGCGCAGAGGTAGTGGCACGTTCTAGTAGCCGAAGTCGTGAGACTTCGGAAGTGTGACCACTTCTGCTACGTCACGTATGGCCAGTTGGGGGTGCATTCGGACAATTGTTTTTTTAGGCGGCGATACTGTTTTGTTGGCTCGCACGGTTGGTTGTCGAGGGGCGATAGAACGCGCTGCCGGGGCGGGAGAGGATGAACTCGCTGAGTCGGTCCCGGTCGTCGCAGAGCACCGCGCCGCGGACTTGCAGAATCGCTTCGCAGCCACTGGGACGCTTCCACGAT
>JBGTKH010000481.1:0-5802 GCA_041744735.1 Pirellulaceae bacterium
CCCCCCCCCCCACCCCGTTCCCGCCCGCCGGCAAGCGACGGGCAGCAAGGAGGCGGCGTAATGACACATTTCTGTCAGCCAACGGCGCGGCATGTCTGCTGCCTTGCGGTGCTGGCCGCGATGCTGTTCGGCTCGGGCTGCAATCGCGCGTTCTACCGCCGCAAAGCCGACGCCCAGGCCTACGCGCTGCTGCGCGAAAAAGCGACACACCCGCACTGGCCGCTGGAGCGCGTGTCGATCGACGTCGACCCGCGTTCCCGCATGTACGACCCCTTCAACCCCGACCGCCCCCCCATGCCGCCCGACGATCCGGTCTCGCATCAATTCATGCACTACGTCGACGGCAAAAAAGGCTACCCCCGCTGGCACGCCAACGGCGACACGCCATTCGTTGAAAACCCACATTGGAAGGAGTATCTGCCGTTGGACGATGACGGCGTGTTGACGTTGGACTCCTCAGACTCCGTGCGAATGGCACTAACCCATTCGCCGGACTATCAAAGCCAGTTTGAAACACTGTATCTCTCGGCGCTGGACGTGAGCACGGAACGTTTCCGCTTCGATAAGCAGTTCTTCGGTGGATACAGTTCGTTTTTCAATGCCGACGGGCCCGCGCGGCGCGGTGGAGGCGGCGAGTCCAAGAGCGTGCTCGCATTGAACACGTTTAACGCCGGACAGCGAGTTGGAACCGCGGGAGCTCAGACGGGCAGTGCATCGGGAAGGAATGCTATCACGATGCAAAAGGCATTTACAACAGGTGGCGATTTCGTGGTTGGATTCGCTAACTCGCTGGTGTGGGATTTCTCGAGTCCAGACAATTTCACCCCGACGACAGTGCTGGACTTTGCCCTGGTGCAGCCACTGTTGCGACAAGCCGGGCGCGACCGCATCTTGGAAACGTTGACGATCGCGGAACGCACGCTGCTGGCCAACGTACGGCAGATCGAACGATATCGCCGCGGATTTTACGTGCAAATCATGACCGGGCGCAATGCCGGTCAAGGGCCGTCGCGGCGCGGTGGCTTCTTTGGTGCTTCCGGTTTGGAGGGTTTCACGGGCGTTGGTGGCGGCGGCTTCGGCCGTGTCGGTGGAGGTGGTGGTGGAGGTGGCGGCGACGGATTCGGCGGCGGCGGGGCCGGGGCCGGACAGGCCGGCGGCTACATCGGGCTGCTGCAAATCCAACAGGACATCCGCAATCAGCAAGCCAACATCGCCGGACTGCGAAACAATCTCACGCAACTTCGCGAGTCGCTCAAGGAGAGCCTGCTCAAGATTCCCGATAATCCCGAGGACATCTTGCGACAGCGGCTGCAGATCGCTCAAGCGCAGCAGGCCTTGTACAACGCGGAAAGCCGGCTACTCAATCGCCAAAACGATTACCAAGCGACGCTGGACACCTTTAAAACCACGCTCGGGCTGCCGCCGAAGTTGTGCGTGAAGATCGAAGACCCGATGCTCGACCAGTTCAATTTGTTGGACACGGAAATCGTGCCCGTGCAGAACATGGTCACCGACTTGCGCGAGCGAATCGGGCAATTGAATGAAGAGATATTGGCCGCCGTCGAGTTCGAGGATGTCAACAACCTGCCTCAACCGAAGCTGACATGGACTAGCGAACTCGACGCGCGCCTGCGACGGCTGCGCGACGAGGTCGTGCGGATTCAATCGATCCGCGATCAGTTGAGCACGGCGAACATCCCGCGGGCGCAAGAGGACATTGATCGGTTCAAGCAAGTCTTGCCGCGGCGCCGCGAACAGTTGGTCCGACTTGGCGAAAAGTACCAGGGCGAACTCGATCGTCTGGCAGCCCTCGAAATCGCCTGCCAGCGCAAACTGACCGTGGATATCGATCCGCTCGTCTTTGACGTAAAACGTTTGGCGACGCTACCGAAGCAACTGGAGGACGAACACGCACGTCTGGCCACGCAGTTCAAAAGTTATCGCCAGCCGCTTGAAGATCTGAAGAAGTACCTGGATGATCTGCTTGCAGCGACTGACAAACCAGCGCCACCAGATTTGTACAAAGAACTGGAAACCAAAGTCATCTTCGCGGTTCCCGGGATCCTGACACAACTTTCCTCCGATGTGCTCGACCTGTCCCTAGTGCAGGCCCGGGCTCGAACGGACAGTGTCGAGTTGGAGGAAGTCGACCTGCAAATGGACACGGCATTCGAGATCGCTCGGCGATATCGCCGCGATTGGATGAACACTCAGGCCAGCCTAGTGGACGCTTGGAGATTGATCGAATTCAACGCCGACAATTTGGAGAGCACGGTAAATGTTGTGTTCAGTGGGGACATGAGCAACGCCGGGAATAATCCGTTTCGCTTGCGTAGCGCGACGGGCCAGTTGCGCGCCGGGCTGCAATTTGATGCGCCCTTTGTGCGGCTCCAGGAGCGCAACACGTACCGGCAAGCGCTAATCGAGTACCAGCAGGCCCGGCGCACCTACTATCGCTTCGTCGACGGTGTTTCATTGGGATTGCGAGGCACGTTGCGCACAATCGACGTGAATCAACTGAACTTTGAAGAGCGGCGGCTAGCGGTGTTGGGGGCCATCGACCAGATTGTGCTGAACGACGAAATTGCGCGGCTGCGCGAACAGCGGGGCGAAGTGTCGGGCGTGACGGCGGCGCGCGACGCGGTGTCGGCGTTGACCGATCTGCTAACTGCTCAAAACGATTTTCTCAGTGTGTGGGTCAACTACGAAGTCCTGCGCCGCTTTTTGGACCTCGATTTGGGCACGATGCAATTGGACAGCGAGGGGCTTTGGATCGATCCAGGAAAAATTGGCCAGGATTATGGGTCGCAACTGGAAGGGCAATTCCATGGTCAAGGCGTGGACTGCATGCCCGACCTATTCATGTCTCCGGGCGACACGCCCGAACAGCTTCCGCCGGGACGAACGACGCCGGACAGCGAAGAATTGCCGCCTGGCAAGCTGCCGTCGTATGAAAGTGGCCTGCGGCAAGCCTCGTGGCAGCAAAGTCTGCCCAAGACCAAATCGAGTTCACCTCCGCCAAGCCCGGAAGGCCGCTCGCGTCCCAAAATTGTGCGGATATCTCCATCCGCGCCTGCGGAAGGCCGTGCCGACGCGGGCACTCGTTGATAGGTTCGCGATGCATTCGGCGCGAAACCTGCCGCCAACGGCGGTGTTCCATTCTCTTGAATCGGCTCGCCATTCAATCCGGCGCCGTCAGTTCGGACAAAGTGATGCAACCCCGAGCGCAAAGTGCGTGACAGTCAGGGCCTAGTTGGCTACAATGAAGGCCGACACCTGGGTACAACTTGATTGGGCGAACCGCGAAGACCCATTTCACCAACATCCCACCTCAGTTCATGCGAGGACCTTGATGGCGCCCGACTCGCAACGATTCTGGAATTACAGACATTACCGCTTACGGCCGCGTGCCGGATCCACGGCAACCTACGTTGTCGTTGGCCTCGTGATCGTGGCCGTACTGATCGGCGCGGCGTGGTATTTCCTGCGGCCGGCGGATACGGCGGACAAAGACGCGCCGCTATTGAGCCCCGTCTCGCGCGGCCCGTTCGACCACATCGCACAGGAACAGGGCGAGGTGGAAAGTAGCAACAGCGTCGAGATTCGCTGCGAGGTCAAGGCCCGCACCGGCACCGGCACCGCGATCTTGGAGGTCGTGCCGGAAGGAACGCACGTCGACAAGGGCGAAATATTGGTGAAGCTGGACTCGTCGGGCTTCGACCAGGATCGCGTTCAGCAGCAGATCATGTGCAACACCAGCGAAGCCATCATGATCCAGGCCCAGAACACGTACGAGGCCGCGCTGATTGCGCTGAAAGAATACCTCGAAGGGACGTTTGTGCAGGAAGAGCAGTTGATCCTGAGCGAGAACTTCATCGCCGAGGATGCTCTGAAGCGTGCCCAATTGAATCTCGAATCGGGCCGGCGGCTGGCCGCCAAGGGGCTGGTCAACGCGCTGCAATTGGAAGCCGACCAATTCGCCCTCGACAAAGCCCGCAACGAATTGGCCGTTGCGCAAACCAAGCTCGACATTTTGCGCAAGTACACGCGCGAAAAGATGCTCAAGCAGTTCGACAGCGACATCAAGACCGCCAACGCTAAATGGAAGGCCGAGCAGAGCAGCTATCAACTTGAGCTCGACAAGCTGAAAACGATCGAGGAGCAGATCGAACGCTGTGTGCTCCGCGCGCCGCAGGCGGGCCAAGTGGTGTTCGCCAACATCGTCAGCAGCCGCGGCGGCAGCGCCGAGTTTGTCGTCGAGCCGGGGGCGATTGTCCGCGAAAAACAAGTCATCATTCGCTTGCCTGACCCGCAACAGATGCAAGTGAAGGCAAAAATCAACGAGTCGCGCATCACGTTGGTCAAACCGGGAATGCCGGTCGCCATTCGGCTGGATGCTTTTGGCGACCAAACGCTCCGGGGTGAAGTCGTCCGCGTCAATCAATATGCCGAACCGAACAGTTTCTTCAGCTCGAACGTTAAGGAATATGCGACCTTCATCAAAATTTTCGACCCGCCACCCCAGATTCGGCCGGGTCTCACCGCGGAAGTGCGGATCTACGTCCAGCAACTGCCCGACGCGCTGCAAATCCCCGTGCAAGCGATCTACGATTACAAAGGTCACACGTTTTCACTGGTCAAGAAAGGCGAAGGTTGGGAGACGCGCGAGATCAAGATCGGCTCGAGCAACGACAAGACCGTCACCGTCTTGTCCGGCCTGGACGAAAACGAACAAGTGGTGCTGAATCCGCGGCGGCATTCGGACAAGTTCGTGTTGCCGGACCTGCCGGACTCGAGAACGATTGAATCGATCGCCGTCACGGGCCAGCCGCCGCGCGATTTATCGACGGGAACCAGTTCGGACGCTGGAGTTGGCAACCTCGGGCTCACGGACGCCGTAGCTCAACAACCAAGTGGACCATCAGGTGTGCCCGGCGCACCGGGCGCAGGCAATGGCCCGCCCGATCCGGCCGCGGTCGCTGGCTTCATGCTCCAGCGTTACGACACGGACGGCGATGGCCGGTTGTCGCAGGAAGAAGTCAATCAACTTCCCGACGATCGCCGCGGTGATATCATGGCCGCCGACGCGAATGGCGACGGCACGGTCGATATGGACGAGTTGATGTCGTCGATTTCTCAGCGCATGCAGTCCGCCGGCGCGGGGCCGGTGCCCACGGGGGGCGGCGAATGAAACTGGCAGCTTCACTGAAAGTGCTGCGCAAGGACTATGTGCTCAAAGGCGAAACAGTCCACGCTCTGCGCGGCGTCAGCCTCGACGTGCCCGAAGGGGACTACGTGGCCATCATGGGCCCGTCGGGATCGGGCAAGAGCACGCTGCTGAATTTGCTCGGCTGTCTGGATAAGCCTACGGCCGGACAATTATTCCTCGGCGAGCTGGACGTGGCGCAACTGAACGACGCGCAACTGTCTTTCGTCCGCGCGTCGCGCATCGGATTCGTCTTTCAGTCGTACAACCTGATCCAGCAATTGACCGTCGTGGAGAACATCGAAGTGCCACTGTATTATCAGGGACGCTTGGGTGCCGCCCAGCGCCGCCGTTGTCACGAACTGGCCGCCTTGGTCGGCCTGAGCGACCGGCTGAATCACCGACCCGCACAACTTTCCGGCGGCCAGCAACAGCGCGTGGCCATCGCCCGCAGTCTGGTGAACGACCCGTACTTTATCCTGGCCGATGAACCGACCGGTAATCTCGATTCGCACACCGCCGAAGATATCCTGAACCTGTTCGACCGGCTGAATAAGAACGGCAAGACGATCATCCTGGTCACGCACGAAGACGAC
>JBGTKH010000482.1:0-4938 GCA_041744735.1 Pirellulaceae bacterium
CGAACCAGGCCGCCGGAAGGATCGGCAAAATTTGCGTGGTTAAAAAGATTGAAGATCTCCACACGAAGCTGGAGCGCAGAATTCTCCGTCAGCCGCGTATTCTTAAAGATCGAAAAATCTACCTGGGCAAAACCAGGCCCGCGCAAAAGGTTGCGGCCCGCATTGCCGAAGACTCCGTCGCCGGGATTTGAAAACGCGGCTGCATTAAATTGGCATTGGGGAACGCTGAAATTCGGGCATCGGGTGTCCACGCCCGGAACAACATCAGGACGAAAAGAAAAACCGCCGAAAACGCCGCCCTGTCTGGTCACGTTTACGGGAAGGCCGCTTCTGACCTGCGTGATCGTATTGACCTGCCAACCGTCCACCAGCCAACCCGGCCCGCCGTCAAACCAATCGCGAAGCGGTAAATCGTAGCCCGCATCGAATGTGAAGTTATGACGAACGTCCTGATCGCTGCTTGCACGTTCCGCTCGAGCGTTATTTTCATCCTGGTAATCCTTAAAGAATCCGACAACGTCATCGATTGCGTGAGACCAGGTGTAGTTGGCATTGAACCGCAGGCCCTTGCCAAGATTTCTCTTGAAGGTCGCCTGCAGCGCATTGTAGTTTGACTGCGGATAACCGCCGACTACGAAGATGTCGCCGAAATTTGCAGACAGCGGCCGCGCCTGTGATACCGGATCTCTTCGATTTATGTTTCGCGGCGTTACGACACCGTTTGTCAGAAGGTGCGTCACATGATTGCCGACATACCCAACCTGCAAAGTGCCAAGGCCGAGGTCATGCTGAACGTTCAGCGACCAATGCTGCGCCATTGCCGTTTGAAGATCTCTTTCGATGTGATAAGCATTCCGGGACGCACAAGCATACGCCGCCGGATCGACCGGATATTGCGGGAAGATTCCGCAAAAAATCAATGCAGTAAACAGATCGACCGATTCCGCAGGGAAAGTGTTTGCCTGCGGCGAGCCGAAGCTGGCGGGCAGATCACGGTCGTAGAAAATTCCATAACCGCCGCGAAGCACAGTTTTCTGATTGCCGAATACATCGAACGCAAAACCGAGACGCGGGCCGAAATTATTCTTATCAACATCATGCAGCTTCTGCCCCAGTGGTGTGAACTTCAACGTAGTGAGGTCGAAGTTTTGCAAACGCCCATCTTTTTCACGGCTCACGGTGCTCACGTCGTAACGCAGTCCCAAATTCAAAGACAGACGGGGATGTGCCTTCCAATCGTCCTGGAGAAAGAGCGAAAAATTCTCGTTCGCATAATCGAGCAGCGGATTGCCGCCCCGGGAAACAATAAATGGAACATTGTCCCTAAAATCATTCAGCCCGAAGAAGATAAGTGTTTCCTGATTTTCCGAACTAGCCGAACGGCGATTGAGCCGAATGTCAACACCGGCCTTGAAGGAGTGATTCCCTCGAACAGAACTCAGAGTGTCAAGAAAATGGTAGACCGTGCCAGTGCGGAACTGTTTAAACTGCGCAGGCCCCGGAACCGCGAAGGCCTGATCAACGAACGATAGATCGAATCTCGGCAGAGTCGACGGCCCGGCACCGACATCGGTCACGTTGCGATTAATGCCGAATGCAAACTCATTGATCGTATTATTCGAGAATGTGAAGATGTGCGAAGCCTTAAATAACTGGACGCGCAATTTTCCGTCGGCTGTCTGATCGGTTCCGACGCCATACGGTGTCGTTGTTTTCGAATCGTTGATGTTGTAGCGGACCGAGAACTGGCTTCGTTCCGATTGCAGCCAATCTATCTTTACAGAACCCGTATCCTCGCGCAGATCGCCATCCTTTTGGATCGAAAATATACCGACGTTAGGATCGGGCGTAGTGCTTCCGGCCGGGATAAATGGGGAAGTCGGAAGCGGGATCGTACTCACGGTCGGACGTATTCGAGCTTCCATCGCATTGCGAAATGCCTGCGTATAAGTCAATGCGGTGAATGTCGTTCCACGTGTCTGCCGGACGCCTTCGTAATTCGTAAAGAAGAACAATTTATCCCGGATCAGACGCCCGCTGACATTTCCGCCGAACTGATTCAACCTGAATTTTTGCTTTCCTGCAAAAAAGTCTCTCGCGTCGAGCGCTTCGTTGCGGAAATAATCGAAAACGCTGCCGTGAAAATCGTTTGTTCCCGATTTCGTGATCGGGTTGATGACTGCACCAATCGCCTGGCCGTCTTGCGCCGCGTAGTTTTGTTCGACAACCTGGACTTCCTGGATGCTGTCCAGGCTGACGCGGTTGACGCGTGATTCGATCCGCCCGAGTACGTTCGATGTTCCGTTAAGATCAACACGTCCGGCGTCGATACCGTCAACCAGTACGCTCGAACCACCGAACGTCGAGGGGATACCGTTGATGCTCGTTTGAAACTGGTTGGTCGTTTGAACGGAACCGGGAACGGTTGCAAGCAGACTGGTGAAATCCCGTCCGTTGATCGGATTATCCGTTATCCGTTCGCTCGCTATCGTGTCGCCGACCACCGATGTTTCCAGATCGACCCTTGTCTGGTCGGCTATCGTGACCACTGCGTCTACACCGCTGACATTCATCATTACGTCGGCACGCGCTTTCTCGCCAACGGCCAGCCGCAGGTCCTTGACCGATGTTGCCTGAAACCCGTTCGCAGTGGATTCGACGGTGTAAACACCGTTCGAGAGACCAGGCACTTCGTAGCGGCCCTCGACGTCGGATTGAACGGTACGTTTTTCGTTAGTTCCCTGATTAGTGACGGTTACAGCCGCGTTAGATACAACGGCTCCGTTCGGGTCGGTTACGACTCCCGTGATCGAACCGGTGTTCGACTGCGCGAAAACGCCGATCACCAGGATCAATGTGATTGCCGTTAGAGAAGTCGCCTGTTTGATCTTATTGCAAATTTGAACGGTCATTTCAAGCCTCCAAATCTTTTCCAACTTAAACTCGCGTGCAATCGCTCTGCGCGGAAAGCGCCGCAATCGCCTCTAAGTTGGGAGTCCATACGTCGTCAATCTTCGAGTAATACTTGGGCAGGAGTTCAGCCGTCACCGGAATCGTCGGAATTACGTCGCGTCGATTTACCTTGTCGCCTCGGTGAAGCCGCATCACGCCGTCTACGCAACGCACTGCGACGTATTCGGGAAACATCGCTGCGCCAACCTTGAGTGGTCCACCCACAGTCAACAGGTCTTTTTCGTTGTTACCCGCCAACCCGAAAGCCGCCAAGGTTATGCGCTCACGGTCGTGAGCTGCATCTGAATATGCTTCCAGCGCCCCCTGCCCCGTCTCGTCGTCCATCGCAAAGATCACGTCAACCTCTTGCTCGGCGAAGATCGGAGCGGCGACACGTTTGGCGATAATCTTGCTACCTTCACCGTTTAGCCGCGCCACGAAAACAGCATCGGGCTGAATTGATTGCAAGCCCTCGATGAATCCGTCACTGCGGAGAAGACACGGGCGCAATGTTGGCAACCCCATGTCAAGAACTCTTAGTGCACTTCCCGTGGCACTTTGGATGTGCCGGCCTACCCATTGACCCAATGCGTAACCGGCGTCGTAATCACAGATGGCCACTAGCGTCTTCATGCCTTCAACCGGGTTCGCTTCCACGACCACTGGGATGTTACGTTCGGCACCCATCTTTACGATTGACTCAAGTCCCTCCGTCGCCGCCGGTGTCAGGATCAGAGCATCGACTTCCGTAAGAAGTTCCCGCGCCTGTTGGATTTGACGTTCAACGCTCAACTCTGCATCTCGCACGATGACAGTCGCACCATACTGCGCAGCTCGCCGAGTGATAACCTCGATCAGGATTTGGTACCAGATGTGAAAACTGTAGTTGGTTAAATACCCGATGCGCTTAGGCGCATTGGCAGCCACTTCAACCAGCGGTAGATCAGCCAGAGCGTTGTCGAGAGTGGGTGGCGGCGTGTAAACGGCCTGGGGATGGTCGCTCAGACCATCACCATCCTTGCTCGCGGCGTGTGCTCCTTGTCCTTCTTCGTGGCTCATAAGGTCTATTGCTCCTTACCTATTTCAGATTTGCGCTCGGGGTGCCGCCGATAAGAGTCAGCAGTCCGCCGTCGACGGTCCAGACAGCGCCGGTCACAAAGGAAGCGCTATCGTGCGCAAGAAATGCGACCACCTCGCCGACTTCTTCGGGGCGGCCAATACGTCCCAGCGGGTGCATTCGCGCACAGGCGTCGTAGACTGATTGTGGATTGGGATCGAGCGAAGCGGCCCATTGCAGCATCGGCGTGTCGACCGTACCCGGGCAGACAGCGTTGACCCGTACCTTTTTGCTGGCGAAATCCATAGCCATCGAGCGTGTGAGTCCGATTACGGCGTGCTTGCTGACTGTATAAGCCAGGACGTTGAACTGACTCGCCAGTGATTGCACCGAAGCGACGTTCACGATTGATCCGCCGCGACCGACCATGTCAGGCAGGCAAGCCCTCGCCGCGTACCACGCGCCATTCAAGTTGACGCCCATGACCTCGGCCCATTGCCCGTCACTGGTTGTTAGCGCGTTGCCATAGCGTTGTATCCCAGCGCTAACGACGAGGATGTCAACCGCCCCGAATGACGCACGGGCTTCAGTGATAGCAGCTTCGACCTGTTCTGATTGGGATACGTCGACTGAAAAGAATAAAGCTTTCCCATCGCGGGTGCGTATGCCCTCTGCTGTCTCATTCCCAGCTTCTTGCGCAAGGTCGATCACGGCCACCGCCGCACCACGCGCGGCCAGGAGCTCCGCTGCTGCGCGCCCAATTCCCGACGCGCCTCCTGTCACAACCGCAACTTTTCCGTCGAATCTCACATGAACCTCTCAAACCTTGATCTCAATTAGCCGCACTCCCGACCGGCAAAGTCGTTTACGTCGTCCCAGTTTCCTCTTCAAGTACTTCCGGCGCTGGTGGCGGCAGGTGTTTGTACCAT
>JBGTKH010000483.1:0-4794 GCA_041744735.1 Pirellulaceae bacterium
ACCTTCGCCGAGTCTAGTTCAATTCGCCACTCCAAGCGTTGAATATCCGACAGGTACGAATCCAACTCGTATCCAAGATACTCAAAGAAGTTAACGCGGATCGGAAATATCACTGGACGGCCGTTTGTCTTTATCGCCCAAATAAGAGCGAGCCGAACTTCCCCTAGAACCATTTCACTCTTGATCGAATTGGCACTCAACAAAACAACAAAACAACGAATACGTCGGCTCGCTCGATGGCCTCTTCGATGGCATTCGGCCACTTGGTGCCGACTTCGAGCTCTGTATCAATGAACACCGAGTGACCGAGCGATTTCAATTCTCTTGCCAAATAGCCGGCAAGCGCAACATCACTCGTGGCCTCGTGTGAGTACGAGACAAAGAAAAGTCGAACCGCACTCGCCTGCCTTGACTTGGCTTTCTTCTTTGCGCGTTTGGCCATGTTGACTTCCAATATACCGCGAGTCGGTCACCCCTGCATCAGCGGCGTCGAAAACTCCTTCGGCTCGTCCGCCGACGCCGTCCAATCCTCCATCGGATCGACCGTGAAGCCGGCCTTACGAAGCTGTTGGATCACGTGCCGGCGATGATCTTGGAGGTCCACGAACGTGGAAGAGACAAACGCGTTGTAGGCCATCGGCCCGCTCCCCTGAGAATTGGCGATGACGGCCGGCAAAGAAAACGCCCGCGCGTCACAAGCTGCCATTATGCGGTCCACGGCGAGATAGGTGTAGCCCCAAGACGTGGGCGAACCAGCGGTGCATGCAATCGACGAGTGCTGGCCATCCATAAGTAACCCGAGGCGTAAGCGAGGGACACCGTCAAACTCCCTCGCTTACGCGTCGGGTTACTATGTGAACTGCGCCGCTGGCATCTGCCGAGGGAAGTTGGACGAAGCGCTAATTCAGCGTCACGTTGTTGGGCATGTGTTTGATGTTCAGGGCCGAGCGGATGATCGAGCGGCCGATGCGGCGCACGACGGTGGACCAGAGGTCTTCGTTCTCTGCGAAAATCAATTCGCGCGTGGCGGGAGTCGTCAGCCATGCGCCTTGAGACAGTTCGTTTTCCAACTGACCTTGGCCCCAGCCGGCGTGGCCGATGAAGAGGCGGAATGGGTGCTCGGTTTGTTGGACGAGCAACTCCAGATGTTCACGCTGGGCCGCCAAGTAAACGCCGGGCGGCACTTCGAACTCGCCGAGCGGTTTGACGGTATGAATCGCCAACACGGGGCCGGAGACAGGGCCGCCCATGTTCACAAAGCGATCAACCCGGCAGGGCTCTTGGCTCAGCTTCTGCCAAAGCGCCTTGATGGTTTCGTTGACGGGACGATTCAACACCACGCCGAACGCGCCTTCGTCGCTATGCTGAAGGATTAAAATCACAGTCCGCGCAAAGCTCGTATTGCCCATGTACGGTGACGCGGCAAGCAGTTGGCCTTGCAGAGACTTCATGACTGGTTCCGATCGTTGACAGGGAATGCGGATGGACGGATGTGCTGTCATTTCGACACCGTCGCCAAGTGCAAAATTCTTCGTGCAACTCGCGTGCCGGACAAGTGCGAGCGACTCGGCGATTTTGATTCGGTCGTTGGGTCAGTCACATGTTCGGTTGGACGTTACCAGCGAGCCTCTTGAATCTTTTCGCCGGCGCGTAAGAATAACAGGGAGTCTTCGGCGATAGTCTTTGCCAAACGAGTTTGACAACCGGGACTGCCGCAAAGTGCCGCCGAGCTAGACCCGGCGCCGGAGCCGGCTGAGGTCTCATGGGCCAAGCGCCGGTTCACGCCTCTGGGCGCTGCTCAGGGTCACTCGGCACATGCGTGGTCGGTCGCCACTGGCACCTAGGCGCCTCGGTCGCTCGTCGGCGATGGACGCTATCGAAAGGAGGTGCTCGACCTTGAGCTGTCATCCGTGTCGGAAGGAGCCTCGTGGGCGAGTGTGAGCTTCGGCAATACGTGGCGAAGCAAACAGGGCTGGTCGTCGCACGGCCAGCAACTTCGCATCCTGCTTGAGGGAAAACCAACGACTCGCCATCGCCCGCGAGGCTGCGGGGCCTCAAACCCCGCGTTCTTTACGTTCATTCTTAACGATCGCCTCGCCAGCAATGATCACGTCTCGAAGCGCTCAGTCGCATCTACTATTGCCGATCATTGTCTTGGCTTGTGGCTTGGCAATGTGGCTTGGCGTAGCGGCGATAACTTTCATGCACACGACGACACACACGGTCGGTGGTTATCAAGCGGACGCCACTGGACAGTTGGTATCGGAAGAGAACGCGCCTGCGGCTGATTCGAACGAGCAAGGGCAGCCACCAGCCATTCGCCCCGCTAGTCTGCACGACGCAGAAACGGAGCGGCACTTCGAGATTCAGCGGCGGACGATGGTCCAGCGGCAGCTTGCCGGACGCGACATTACCGACGCTCGGGTGCTGATGGCGATGGAGCGCGTGCCGCGTCATCGATTTGTCTCTGACGCATTTCGCGACTTGGCTTACACCGACCAACCTCTACCGATCGGCCGCGGACAAACGATTTCTCAACCGTACATCGTGGCGCTGATGACTCAATTTGCACGACCGAAGGAAAACGCTCGCGCGCTGGACGTAGGCACAGGCTCCGGCTACCAGGCCGCGGTGCTCGCCGAACTCTGCCAAGATGTCTACAGCATCGAGATCATCGACGCGCTGGCCAACGAAGCCCGCACGCGGCTGAAGGAACTGAACTATCACAATGTCCAAGTGCGTTGCGGCGACGGCTATCGCGGCTGGCCCGAGCAAGCGCCTTTCGACCTGATCATCGTCGCGGCGGCACCCGACCACATCCCTAAGCCGCTGGTCGAACAACTAGTACCCGGCGGCCGGCTAGTGATCCCGGTGGGCCAGTACTTCCAAAGTCTGCAAGTGGTGGAGAAACTACCAGACGGGACATTGCGAGAAACGTCGGTCGCCGGTGTGGCCTTCGTTCCGATGACTGGGGAGGCACTGAAATAGGAATCGCATACGGACCCCTCTCCGCGAGTCAGTTCATTGCGGCCAGGCATCGAGTGCTCGGCGGACGACAATTAATTGACCCAAGTGATACGCATTGTGATCCGCCACCAGCAGCGCCTCGCGCAAGATTGTTTGGCCCGTGCCGTGCGGGATCGGCGCGAACAGGTCGGTCGCCGGGTCCGCCACAAGATCCTGCATCGCTTGCGAATCGGCTCGAAACGCCACGATGCTGACGTCCCACGCCTCGGCACTCGACGGCGCGTCCCCATCAGGCCAATAACCGTCGGGAAATTCTGGCGAAACGTGATGCGGGTTGCGGCTGAACTCCAGGATGTCCCACTGGGCGATCCGCATGTGCTCGATCAGCCGCCAGGGCGAATGCGGTACGCCGGCCGCCTTGGCACCGCGCAGTTCGTGCGGCAAATCGGCCACGGCGTCATTAAAATTCAGGTGCGCGCCGCCGCCTCGCAACAGATACAGCACATGCGCTCGCAGTTGCTGGTCGGTACTCATGTTGACTTTCGACTCGGCGACATTTGCCGCGGATGGTACTATAGAATGAGGGAGGGATGGAGAGATGCGAATTCCGACATTTTAGACGAGTGGCTACCTATGCCGCGCGAGCGATTCGATCGGCACGGCATAGTCGAAGTAGCCGAACATCATCTCGTCCGTCGATTGCGGCCCGAAGCGGACTCGCGCGGTTGGGTCGGGGTTGGCCAGGTTCGCCTCGGAATTATCGTAGTGGGCCGTGCAGTGGATCTTTGCTCCGGCGGGAATGCTTTTCGGTTCCGCCAGCCGGTACGAGGTTTGCCAGTTGAAATCGTAGCGCGGCACGTCGAGCAGCATCTGGCGGTTTCCGTCCGTTCCCAGCAACTCGTAACGAAACGACTTGCCGCGCAGGTGCATGTGCGGCATCATCGACAGCAGCAGCACATCCACCCCGACGCTCCCCGACGTGGCCTCCAAACAGTGATCGGCGGCGTGCGGCGGAATATAGATATACTCCCGCATCGCGCTGGCCGTCATCACTTCATAACGGACCTCGCGCGGATTGGCGAAGACTAAGCCGATCATGCTGTTGTCTAGTTGCGGCGATCCGATCGGCGTGTAGTGCACTTGAAAGTACAGTTTGGCTCGGGCCGGGATTCGCTTGGCCAGGCCGCTGGGAAAGGGGCTGGTCAGCATGCCGGGCACGTAGGCCCCCAGGAAACCTTCACCGTCACCGAATCGCGTCGTGGCCGTTTTCACGAACACCAGCACGTGATGCACCACCGCGCTATTGCCCGGCCGCACTTCCACCATCTTCACCCACTTGTCTTCCGTAAATCCCGGATCGGTTGTGAAGTACTGATAGTCGGCCGTCCCTTCCGCCTGCACGGTGAACGGCACTTTGCGCATGGTCACGATCTGGTCGGGCTGTTGCGGCAACTGCCAGCCGTCGGTGAATTTAGCCGGCGCGGGCAGTTTGGCGGGATCACCTTGCGGTGCTCCGGCTTGGACCCAATCGTAAATGAGTTGCTTTTCCGCCTCCGTCAAGCGGCGGTCGTTCGTAAATTTTCCATATTTCGGATCAGCGTGCCAGGGCGGCATGCGCCCTTGCCGCACGACCTCCTCGATCGTTTCGGCCCAGCCGGCAACTTCGTCGTAAGCGATGAGCGAAAACGGAGCGATCTGTCCCGGCCGATGACATTCGACACAACGATTTTGAAGCAGCGGCGCGATGTGCTCGGAGTAGTTTACGTCGCTCTTACTGTTACTCGGCCGCGGCGCGTGGACGCGCCCGATGTGACAGCCCACCGCTTC
>JBGTKH010000484.1:0-5801 GCA_041744735.1 Pirellulaceae bacterium
GCGTTGCCCCGCTAGCACTCCGCAGGAGGAGAAATAGTGTGCGCGTGATCATCGAAAAGGACGCCGAGACCGTCGCACGCCGCGCGGCCCGCATCGTGGCCGACTTGGTCCGCCGCAAGGCGAATTGCGTGCTCGGGCTGGCCACGGGCGCCACACCGCTGGGTGCGTATCGCGAATTGATTCGGCTGCATCAGCAGGAAGGGCTCGATTTTTCGCGCGTCACCACGTTTAACCTCGACGAGTATGTGGGGCTTGGGCCTGCGCATCCACAAAGCTACCGCCGTTTCATGCAGGAGAATCTGTTCGACCACGTCAACGTGCCCGCGGACCGCATCCACGTGCCCGACGGCCGGGCGTTGGACTTCGAGGCGTATTGCCGGCAGTACGAGCAGAAGATTGCGGATGCGGGTGGCATCGACTTGCAAGTCTTAGGCATCGGCGGCGACGGGCACATCGCCTTCAACGAACCCGGCTCGTCGCTGGGCAGCCGCACGCGGCTGAAGACGCTCACGCGCGAAACGATCCGCGACAACGCGCGGTTCTTCGGCAGCGAAGAGCAAGTGCCTCGTCTGGCGATCACGATGGGTGTCGGCACGATTCTGGAGTCGCGCCGCTGCTTATTGCTGGCCTTGGGCGACGGCAAGTCGCAAGCGATTCGCGATACGATCGAAGGTCCGATCACGGCACAAGTGACGGCGTCGGCGTTACAATTGCATCGTGAAGTGATTGCGGTGATCGACGAAGCGGCCGCCGGGCTGCTCGAGCGCCGCGACTATTATGCGGAAGTCGAACGAGCCCAATCGTTGGTCGAAGCCGGCGGACTGCGGGCGCTGGGAATGGGAAATCATTGAGCCATGCGACAGATCGGCACGCTCACTAGCGAACAGGACGCCCGCCGCTTCGCCGCGCACTTGACCACGCAAGGCGTCGCGGCCACCGCCGAGCAAGACCGCGACGGCTGGGTGATTTGGGTGCGCGACGAAGATCACTTGCAGGAAGCGAAGAACGAACTCACGCAGTTCAAGCTGGACCCGAACGATCGCCGGTATCGCGGCGCCGAGCGCGACGCGCAATCGCTGCGCCGCGAGGAAGCCCGCAAGCGCGAGCAGGCTCGCAAGAACGTGGTCGAAATGCGCGGCCGCTGGGGTCGCGGCATGGGCCGCAGCCGAAAAACGCCGCTCGTGTTTGTGCTGATCGTGCTGTGTGTGGCCGTGGGGTTTCTAACGGAATTGAAGAGCACCCCAACGAATTCGACGCTGCGGCAGCTTGAATTTGCTGATTCCGTCCATCGCCTCGATGAGAAATGGAGTCAGGATGGCTTTGCAGAAATCCGGCAAGGCCAAGTTTGGCGCGTGGTCACGCCGATGTTCTTGCATTTCGGGGCCATGCACTTGGTCTTCAACATGTACATGCTTTACTATCTCGGCGCCCAAATTGAGGACCGTCGCGGAACGGTCACTCTGGCCGTATTGGTGTTGGTGACCTCAGCGGCGTCGAACCTGGCGCAGGCGATGTTGGTAGGTCCGTGGTTTGGCGGCATGTCGGGCGTGGACTACGGGCTGTTTGCGTACGTCTGGATGAAGACGATGTATGAACCGAGTGCCGGGATGTATGTCGGGCCAATCACTGCGCTGTTGCTGATCGGTTGGTTCTTCTTGGGTATTCTGATGCCCGAAATGCAGATGGCCAATGCCGCCCATGGAGCAGGCTTGGTCGCCGGTGCCGTCATTGGTTACGCCCCCGTGCTCTGGTCCGCCATCCGCGGACGTTAGTTTTCATTTCGGAGTGCGGCGACTCGTCGCCGCTTTGGGTATTTGGGATTTCGCATGCCACGAGAATACGCCGTTTCGAGCAGATGACCGACACGGTCGCATTGGGCGAACTCGATCCGAAAAAGTCTGAAAAATCCTAAAGCGGTGACGAGTCACCGCACTCCAAACGAAGACTATTCCTCGGCACTGGCTACGTACTCCCGGTCGACCAATTCGCGCAGTCCGTTGGCAGTTAGTGCGACAATGGTCGCTTCTTGTTCGCCTTCAATCAACAGGACGCGGCGGCAGGCGAAGTCGAGAGTGACTGTCGCGTGCTGCTGGCCATCGGAGAATCTGAAAGCAAACTCCCATTGGCTTTCACCGTTGCCGCGCGGCTGATCCCAAACAAAGCTATCGTCGTCGATCAATGCGTCGCGCGCGTGCAGCAGCCCGCGGGCTCGGCTGACGTCTATTCGCTCGACAATGGCGAACGCGCGTCCGGCGATGTCCACTCGTTCGCTCTCGCTATCGGCCGCTGACTCGTCTGCGGGTCGCAGCCTCAGCAGTTCGACTTGCCGAGCCTGACCGATCAGCAGCGTCGCCTCGCGGCCCCAAAACGCTCTCGCCTCCCGACCTTGCTGGTAGCGATACCACCACGCGTAACCGGCCATGCACAGAGCCACCATCAGGATCACGACAATTGCCAGCTTGCCGCCCCAGCCCGTGGAGTGCGGTAACTCATCGCTGCCTTCAGATTGTTCTGTCGGGCTTGCCATCTCAACGCGGCGACGAGTCGCCGCACTCCAAAGTTTGACCGTATTTTCCCTGCCCACGCAGGGCAGTATACTGACTCGGCTGTGTTTGCAAAGCAAGTCATTCGAGTTTGTGAAACGCATAAGCGCGAGGAGCCTGGGCCATGGCCGATAAGTTTGACCCGTACCGCGAGGCGCTGATCGTGGAGACCAGCACGATCTGGCCTGAAGACTATGACGAGTTGGAACCGGCGGAGAAGGCGCGAATCGAAGCGGCGCTGCACGCCGACCCCGGCAATTGCAAGGGGCTGGAGTACGTTCGTCAGCACACGGGGTTCTGCCGCCAAATCACCGTCACGCCCGAAGACATCGAGCGCTTGGCCAGTTGAACAGGGGTCGAGCTTTGACCGCTCACACCAGCACCGTTCGCGTCGACCTGAGCGAGCGCAGCTACGACATCGAGATCGGCACCGGTCTCTTGAATCTGACCGGCCCATTTATTGTGGCGCGCGCACGGCTGTCACACGCCCTGGTCATCACCGACACGAATGTCCATCAACCGCATGCGGCGTGCGTCGCCGAAAGTTTGGCGGAGGCGGGGGCCGACGTCGATATGTTGGTCGTCGAGCCGGGCGAGCAAAGCAAATCGGTGGCGGCGGCCAATCAGCTTTGGCAGGATTGTCTTGATGTGGGCGCGGACCGCAAGTCCATCGTCGTCGCGGTCGGCGGCGGTGTGATCGGTGACTTGGCGGGGTTTGTCGCCGCCACCTACGGCCGCGGGATTGCGCTGGTGCAGGTGCCCACGACGTTGCTCGCGCAAGTGGACAGCAGCGTGGGCGGCAAGGTCGGCGTGAATTTGCCTGGCGCGAAAAACATGGTCGGCGCGTTCTGGCAACCGCTGGGCGTGCTGATCGACACGGACGTGCTCTCCACGCTTCCCGCGCGCGAATACCGCGCCGGCCTGGCCGAAGTCGTCAAGTACGGCGTGATTTTGGATGCCGATTTCTTTGCCTACTTGGAGCAGCACGTTGACGGGTTGAATCAGCGGCGCACGGAGGTGCTGCAGTATGTGGTCGCGCGCTGCTGTCGCCTCAAAGCCGATGTCGTCGAAGCGGACGAGCGTGAAGAGACGGGACTGCGCGCGGTGCTCAACTACGGTCACACGTTTGCCCACGCGATCGAAGCCGTGACTGGTTACGGCGAGTTGTTGCACGGCGAGGCCGTTTCGATCGGCATGCTGTGTGCCTCGCGCTTGGCCGAAGCACTGGGCCGCGTCGATCGGAACTTCACTCGCCGACAACGTGAACTATTGGCCGCACTAGAATTGCCCGTGAACGTCCCCAGCGTCGATCACGATCAACTGCTCGCCGCGATGCAGCATGACAAGAAGGTCGAGCACGGCCAGTTGCGATTCGTGCTGCCCACAACATTGGGCCACGTGGAGCTTGTCGGCGGTGTCGATCCCGTCGCCGCGCGCGCCGCTCTGGCGGACGAGGGCGAATTCAAGGCTTAATCTTGGGTAGCCGAACTCGTGCAAGTTTGGGAATTCCAGCAGTCTCACGACTTCTGCTACCCAAAAACCTAGCCACGACAATGCACAAAAGCCTTCTGGCGACTTTGTAGGCCGGATTGCCAATCCGGCCTACACGGTTTGCAAATCACTTCGGTGACACTCTATGTCACCCTGCCGCGAAGTTGTGGTCAAATTGGCCCTCAATCGTCTGGACGTAGGGCTTGCTTGTGCTTTAATTGCGCCCATGGAATCTTCTGCCACCGTGTTCATTGTGGATGACAGTTCGGCGGCGCGTGAGTCGCTGGCGGCGATGCTCAAAGCCCGCGGCGTTGTGGTGCAAACGTATGCCTCGGCAAAACAGTTTCTGGCGGACGTGGACCGCATTAGCCAGGGTTGTCTGATCGTCGACGTGCGCATGCCGGGCATGACCGGCCTCGAACTTCAGCAGCAACTTCAAGCCAACGGTATTCTACTGGCCGTGATCATGGTCACCGGTCATGGAGACGTGCAGATGGCCGTGCGGGCCATGCAAGCCGGCGCGGTCGCATATCTGGAAAAGCCGTGTCAGCAAGCGGAATTATGGCGCAACGTGGAATTGGCGCTGGAGAAGAATCGTGCCGATCACGAGGCCCAGCGACACCGCGCCGCGATTCGGTCGCGCTTGGAGCAACTCACCGCCGATGAACTGACGGTGCTGGAGCTGATGCTTGAAGGCAAGCCGAACAAGACGATTGCGGGGGAATTGGACATCGGTCTGCGGACGGTTGAGCTGCGCCGCTCGAACGTGATGAAGAAAATGCAAGCCGACTCGCTCGCCGAATTGGTGCGCATGGCATTATCGGTCGAATTCATGCCTCGACAGTCGAAGTAACCGCGAAAAAACAACTTGATGAATTGGAAAAGTAGCGGCGGGGCGCAAGCCCTCCGGTTTGCGGCAGGGCGCAAGCCCTCCGGTTTGCGGCACCGGACGGCTTGCGCCGTTCCGCTAATTCGACAAGTTATTTTTTCGCGGATCCTAAGACCGGCCAAATTCTGGCGAATTCGGCTACCGTTGGACCTCAAGACATCGCGCCGTGTTTCAAGCAAGCGGTGCCACAAGGCTGGCAGGGACTCCCGCAGGCGAGCCGCGGAACTGAAGTTTCCCGCCGTTACTTTCTCCGTCTGAGCCGTATTGCGGAAGTCCGCATGCAGATCCAACCGGTCAACCTCCGATGCTCTACGTGGAAAAACGGCTGTGCTTAGTCGAACGAGATAAATGACCGGGGCAGGCGATCTCGGAAAGCTAAGCGCGGCCGTTTTCCATTTTGTCGGCCCCCTTTGCTTTTCGCAGCGACGAGCCGCTGATAAACTGCTGGTTCGATTTATTGGTCAAGATCACCTCCATTCGGTGACAGCCGACCGTGAGCGAGCCCGCACCTTTTCCGTTGCCACTGCCGGACGAAACTCTGGCGGCCATGCTCCGACTGACGCTGGTGTCCGGCGTCGGTCCGCGGACTCGTAAAGCCCTGCTCGAGCACTTCGGTTCGGCGGAAGCCGTGCTGAACGCGGCCCCCAGCGAACTACGCTGCGTGCCGGGTGTTGGCGTGAAACTGACGAGCGCGATTGTCGCGGCGCGTGATGAAATCGACGTCGAGACGGAACTCGAACTCTGCCGTCAACACGGCATCACGGTGCTCACGGACTTGCACGAGCAGTATCCGCGGTTGCTGCGCGAAATCGCCGATCCTCCGGGCGCTTTATATGTACTCGGCGATGTGCAACCTTGCGATGCGCTGGCCATCGCCA
>JBGTKH010000485.1:0-3181 GCA_041744735.1 Pirellulaceae bacterium
ATCCACTGGGATTGTGCGAGGGTCGCAGTTGGCCTGCGGTGGGTGGCACCGCGGCGGGTTATCGGCAGAGGGTTAGTAGTTAAACTCGACCCCCGCGTATCCGCCGTGCAGGATTAGACTGCCGTTGCTGTCGATGATCGCTACGTCCTGGATGCCGCGCAGATCGGGGTAGATCTGGTTGGTGGGCAGAGCGACGCCGCTGACGGCCACGGCGCGGTAGCCGAGCGTGGCGCTCCAGCAGCGGGTCATCTGATAGTTCAGGCCCAAGTCGATTTCACCCAGCAGTGCGATGTCGTTCTTGTCCGACGTGACGTTGAACGCCTGGCCCGCGTTCGGCCCATTGTTGATCACCGCATCACCCAACGCACCGCCGATCCGCGAGTGGTGGTCGATGTAGTTCGCAAACACGCCCACCTTGGTGCCGGCCAGCAGGCTCAGCCGCTTGGTCACGTAGTATTGACCCTGGGCGTTGAGTTGGAAGCCGATCAGGTTGTTGTTCACGTCGATGTCGTAGTAGATCTCGTTGTCTGCGCCGGTGAATTCGGTGTCCAGGTCGTCGGCACCGAATTGCAGGTGCTCGTCGAAGCGGAAGTACCGCACGCCGCCGCCCCAGTTGAAGCAAAACCGCTGCGGGCCGCACGGGTTGCCGCAGAGAGTCGGGAAGTGCAGCAGGTTGACTTCGACGTTATGGAACTCAAACTCGCGGCGTACGCGGTGAGCTTCCGCGTTATTCACCCAACCGTCGGCCGACGCGCCGTCGTAATCCAACTGGTCCCAATTCAAGATGCCGTTCAAGTTGCCGTTGACCTGGTTCCACAGCGTCGAGGTTTCTTCGCTGTTGGGATAGACGCCCCAGTACACACCTTGCACGGCGAACTTGCCGCATTTCAAATACCGACCGATTCGGACATCGAAGCCGCCGCCCCAATCCATATCCGCATCGCGAGTGTTGGTCAGTTGAATCGCTTCGTCGGCCGTGTCAAAGCTAAACGGGTACGGGTTGCCGTCGTCGCGGGTCATCATCAAACCGCCGGCGCTGCCGAACCACTTGCCGCACACTCCGCGAGCACAAGGCCCGCATCCCGTGACGCAGCCGGCGCAGCCGCACTTGCCGCGGAGTTTGCCGCCGCAACCGCTGGCACAACCGCCGTCGCAAGACGACGAACAGGCGTGTCCCGACTGGCCGCCGTGGTGGTGCGGGTCGGCGTAAACATGGCCCTGCGAGGGCTTGGAGTTGTACGGCGCCATTTCAATCCGGCCGTTTGTAGCCGACGTCGACTGCGGCGTTCCCGGCGGCGGCGTGTTGTTGACGAAGGCCGGTGTCGACCAGGCGTTGTTGGCCCGATTGGTCGACGTGACTTGCGTGACAGGATAGCTGTAGTTGCCCTGTGGCAGCGGCAACAACGAGGTCGAACCATAAGCCCGGTCCTGGGCATTTGCGCCACCGGCCAGACACAACGTGCCCAGCAAGAATACGGCGCTGCGAGCGTAGCAGGATTTCATCGCATGACTCCTTACAGTGTCGATCCATCTGACAAACAGCGTGCAATCCAGTTCGCACGCCGAAGATGGACAAATGTTGGGTCAGTCGGGACGCGTGTCCCGAACGATGGTATCCATACCACGGACTCGATCCGTCGCGGTGTTCCGTCCAGTTACTAAAAACAATCGTCCAGCGGCGCGAGTTTCGTTGCTTGATTCGCTCACTCGCGGTGAGAAATTCTCGCAGGCCGACGCTAGAAACAGCACGTGCGATGCAACCCGAAGTTGCCGTCGGTGCAGACGCTGCAAACTTGTGGCGAAATGAAAACGCACGACCGGAGTTGTCGGTACGATTGCTATGCGCACGCGAAGAGGACGAGCCAAGGCCGCCGTGGCGCAATGTAGGTCGTGGCGTCGCGCCATGCAAACCGTAGGACGGATTGCCAATCCGTCCCAGATCTATCCGGACAGATGATACCGATCAATCCCGCAAATGCCGGACGGATTAGCAATCCGTCCTACGGATTAGCAATCCGTCCTACTGATTGCAATCCGTCCTACTGATTTACGCGGCGGCTGTGGCTTCTTCTTCGTCCTCGACGCTCACGGGCAGGCCGAGGACTTCGCAGGCCAGACGGCGGTAGTCTGTCGCGCCGTGCGAATGCGGCGCGTATTGGAAGATCGATTGTCCGAAGCTGGGTGCCTCGGCCAGGCGAATGTTGCGGCGAATGCGCGTCTGGAATGTTTGCGCGTGCGACCACGGCGAGTCGCCCGTTTGTTGCCGAGCGAAGAAGTCGCACACGTCGCTGCTAACTTCAGCCGCCAGCCGCGTGCCCGATTCGTACATGCACAGCACCACGCCGCTCAGCCGCAGCCCGGGATTCAGCCGCTTGTTGACCACTTCGATCGTGCGCAGCAGTTTGCTCAGCCCGTGCAGCGCCAGGAAATGCGGCTGCAGGGGCAGGAAGATTTCGTCCACGGCCGTCAGCGCATTCAGCGTCAGCACGCCCAGCGACGGCGGGCAATCGATGATCAGAAAATCGAACTCGTCGTCGCCTTCGGGACGGGCCGAGTCTTTGTGCAGCTTGTCCCGCAAGATGATCTCTCGCCCGACTTCGCCCGCCAGCTCCAATTCGGCGGCGGCCAAGTCGATGTGAGCCGGCACCACCCACAGATGCTCGTCGACTTTCTGTCGCACGTCGGCCAGCAGTGTGTCGCCGGTCAGCACGTTGTAGACCGACTGGTCGTCGTCCGCCAGCGCCAAACCCAAGTGCAGCGACGCATGAGCCTGCGGGTCCAAATCGAGCAAACACACCCGTTGACCGGCACCGGCCAGCGCCGCGCTCAGGTTCACCGCGGTGGTGGTCTTTCCCACGCCGCCTTTTTGGTTAATGATGGCGATCGATCGCATGGCCGGGAACTCCTTTCCCTCACAGGTTTTGGTTGTTCGCGCACGTACGTAGCAGAAGTCGTGAGACTTCTGAACTCTCGCGAGTTCAGCTACGATGATCTCATTCTCGGTCAGCCCAGCCACCTTCGGGCGGGCGGATTATAGCGGCAGATCGTGCAACTGGCCTAGACGAGTCGGCCGGCTCGTGTATCGTTGGGCGAAGGAAATTAGCTACGATGGAGACGGAAAGGGGTCGGGAGTCTTTTTCAGTCTGGGCGACGAATCTTGGTAACCACATGGCGGAACGTC
>JBGTKH010000486.1:0-22421 GCA_041744735.1 Pirellulaceae bacterium
ACTACCTCTACACCGGCTGGCAATGCGTCGAAGAATGCGATGGCTTCGGCAGCCCCCTAAAGCAATACGTCTGGGGCATCTACATCGACGAACTCTTGCAGCAGCGCCTGCTCACCACCATCAACAACCACGGTGCCGGCGACTATTACCCGCTCTCCGACCTACTCTACCGCACCACCGCCCTGACCGACGCGGCCGCCAGCATCATCGAAACCTACGACACCGACGCCTACGGCAACACGCTCATCTTCAACGCCCCCGGCACCGGGAACAACTGGTGGGCCGATAATGCGCTTCGAGGTGAATTGCCCACGTGTGATTACATTTTCACCGGCCGCCGCTATGAGTCAGACAGTCAAACGTACTTTTACCGATTGCGAAGATACTTGCCAACTCTTGGGCGGTTTATAAGTCGGGACGTTCGCGAATATTTTGAGGCAATGAACGTTTTACAGTATTGTTTAGGCAAGCCAACGGTCGCGCTCGATCCAATGGGCACGGATATTTTTGACCTCTGGGCAAAGCATCAGGGAGAAAAGATACCGAAGGCTGTGGGAGTGGATGTTTCATTCTCCGCTGTCGCGGGTGTGGGTGCCGCTTACGGGTTTCAGGCGATGTTTTTCCCGGATTCCTGCGAGATCGGTATTTACCTCATCGCCCCCGCCATTTTTAAAACCGGTGAGAAGGCGATACCTAAGAATGCGTCAGAGTTTGAAAAGGCAATGAAAGCCGCTAAGGCTTTTTTTGTTGATCTGCCGTGGGGGCTCGATATATCACTGAGCGCGAACGTGTCAAAGGCGGTTCACACGACCGGTGGCGCGGGTACCGCGAACGCAAGTAGTTGGGGTGGACTGTTTTATGGTGGAACAGCCGATGTTGCGGTTGTTGGTGCTGGGATATTTTGGGACCCGACTGGTTCCTGGATCGGTGGGTCTGTCGGTGCCGGCCCGTCCCTTACGATTGCGAAAACAAATCCACAAGCATACTTTCTCGTTAACTCTTTTACTCTCCCAACGTGGCTTTGTTGTACACTAATTGCCGGGATTTGAGCCGGTTTGAACAATAGCTCACGCTCGCGGCATCGCGCTATTTTAGGTTTGGAGTTCTTACTTATGCCAAGCGAATCGGTTTCCTTCGTCGGTGGGGCGAGAGTGGGCTGGGTAAATGCAAGGTGGCCGTCAACGACACTCACTGTCTCAAGGACGACAATCACACTCACGTCCATTCTAATCGGCGAATATGTCTTCTCGGAAGATCAGGTAATTGCGATAGAGAAATATACACTCATACCTGTTTTCGCTTGGGGTATCCGTATCCGCCATTCACGTCTAAATTATCCCAGTAATATAATATTCTGGTGTTTTCAAAGCCCGAATGCTGTGATAAGAGCCATTGAAGACGTTGGTTTTCGCCCTCGCGTGGATCCCGCACGTGGAAAATGACATGCGCATGGTATTAATAATTCCCACTGCCATTTCACAACGGTACTGAAGGCACGAGCGTACATCCGCAACATCGGTAGAGAATTGGGTACCGGGAGCGGCGTTGACCTGGCAATTGAATTCCTATGAACATTCTCAACTGCGTCAGGAACAATTGTCTGAACACCTCCTCCGTCGTCGGCTTCACCACGTCGTTCGACCGCTCGTCCAACAAGTTCTTCGAACGTCACCTACACGCCGAATCCCGCAGCCAGCTCTACGAACCGTTCGCCAACTTCGAACCGCAAGGCGGCTATGATTCCATCGACCGCCTGCGTCAATACCAGCGCGGCGTCCTCACGAGCGCCGGCGGCCACAACAATCTCGGCGGTGGCGGCATCGAAACGCCCATCAGCCTGCCGAACACCGACCAATCGCGCACCTACGACCTCGATGGCCTCGGCAACTGGCGGCGCACGACATTCGAACCCGTCGGCGGCAGCCAAACCACCGAAGTCCGCCAGCACAACGCCCTGAACCAAATCACGAAGCGCGACGCCACGCCGTTGACTTACGATCTGAACGGCAACCTCCTAGACGACGGCACGCGCCTCTACACCTGGGATGCATTCAATAGATTGGCAAACGTCCGACGTAAGTCGGATGGTTCTTTGATCGGCGACTACGCCTACGACGCCACCGCCCGCCGCATCCGAAAAGTCGTGTCCAACGGCGGCCTCTCCGGCGCCATCCCCAACGGCACCACGCACTACCTCTACACCGCCTGGCAATGCCTCGAAGAATGCGACGGCTTCGGCAGCCCCGTGAAGCAATACGTCTGGGGCATCTACATCGACGAACTCCTCCAGCAACGCCACCTCGCCACCATCAACAACCACGGCGCCGGCGACTACTACCCGGTGTCCGATCTCCTCTACCGCACCACCGCCCTGACCGACTCGGCCGCCAACATCATCGAAACCTACGACACCGACGCCTACGGCAACACCCTCATCTTTACTGCCCCCGGCACGGGCAACAACTGGTGGGCGGACGACACGGTGCCAAGCGACAATCCCACGTGCCAGTTCATTTTTTCGGGAAGACGCGACGCGGAGACGATGCTATTCTACTACCGTCGTCGTTATTTCGACGCCTCATTCGGCCGATTTATCTCACGTGATCCGCGAGTACTCGGCATAGGTCAGTCACAACTAAGCGCTCGTGACTTGTATGACCGGAACATTGTACAGCGTATAAATCGCTTGCGAAGGGGTGCGACGGAAATTGCAATTGCATCTTTTGTTGGCGTTTATGAATACACCGAGCCCCGTCCCGTTACCAGCCTTGACCCTATTGGCCTCGAAGCAAACGAATTTGCCAGCCCAGTGCCGACGTCTTCGGGGTCGCCACTCTATCCGGTACCACCACCGCCTCCTCCTGGCCCTAATCCGCTATGCAAGACAGTCCATCAATATAGGGTGGACCATGATTGCGATATATACCCATGTGATTGTGGCTATGAGTGTTTTAAAACGGCCGCCGCATTTTTTTGTGTGAAGTGCTCTGGCACATGCGGCCACAACATTTATCCGTGCAAGCCGGGCATTGTAATTCGTCCTGGTTTTAGAGCCGTCGGTTGTATATGTTAAAAGTATGCCGCTTCCTTATGCGCGATTTGAGACGCTGCATCCAGGTATCCTTGCGCACTTCCCTTGTGCTATTGACAATCCTTTGTGTCTTTCTTGCAAATCGCGTAAACCACAAACAATCGGTTCAACGCCTCCGTTTGTACGTGAAAGCCTGGAAGGGGGATGTTCGGTACGACCATCAATTCGATTTTTCATCGGGCACATATGTAGACGAGTCTCAGCCGAATGTACCGAAAGTGCTCTTGCATATTCTCGGTGACGAGGCGTTTGCTAGTATTGTTCAGATTGATTTTCAAGGCACGGACGTAAACGATGACGTAATAGCGAATCTCCCGTCGTTGGATACGATCCTGTATGTATCTCTTGCGTATACGGACGTGACGGATCGCAGTATAGCTGTGATAACGCGTACTAGGGGACTGCGCACACTTTCTCTTGACGGATGTGCTATTACCGATGGCGGCTTGTCGCTTTTAACCGGGTGCAACACGCTTGAGGCATTATATCTCGACGGCACACTAATTACGGATGATTCGGTCGAACATCTGCAGCAGATGAAGTCTATAAAGTATTTATCCGTCAGAAATACTGCAGTGACTAGCCACGGGCTGTTACGGCTTCGTGATGCGCTTCCTGATTGTGAAATTGAGGGCTGAATTGTGTGTGTACGGAGTTATTAGCGGAGAACGGTGTCACAAACGTGTCCCAAAGCAGCCTTTGAAGCGACCGAATGGTACGCAATCCACGACGGTTCCACGTGCGTGCGCGTCTACAACGAGGCCAGTGACGTGGTCCAATTCACCGACGAAAACGGTTCCGTGTTCGAGAACACGTTTGATGCGCTAGGCCGCAAAAAGGATTGCACGATTAGCAAGGCTGTCAGCGTCGTCGGCACCGATGCGCAATCGTTCCAGTACGACGGGCTCTCTCGGCAAACGCAAGCCATCGACACCGTCGGTTCAACCGACGCCACCGTGCAAATGTCTTACGATTCGCTCAATCGCGTTATCGAAGATTCCCAAACCTACACCGGCGGCACGCGCAATGTGACGATGACTGACTTCGACTCGCATGTGATCAGCCAACTCCAATTCCCCAACAACCGCAAGATCGACAACACCTACGACCTGCTCTACCGCCGCACCGATGTCGCCGACAACGGCGGCAGCACGATTGCAAGTTGGCAATTCTTCGGGCCATCGCGTGTGGCCGAACGGGTCATGAGCACCGGTCGCCGCACTGCACTAGGGAACACGCGCAGGTTCGCAACTTCAGGTGGGTCTCGTAACCGCCTGGAGCAACAGGTGGTTTAGGCGGCGCACCAGCGAATCCGCGGTGCCGGGGTGGTGTGGATGGCTGATGTGGCGCAGCGGAGTTTCGGCCGGGGAATCGCAGCAATAGAGATTCAGGCCACGCGCGGCGGCGCGGGCCGTTTGTCCCCAAGCATCGACCCCGACCACGACGTCGGGAAGCTGGGACAGGAACTGCTCAAAGCCCTGATGGTGAATCAGTAGCAGTTCCACGCCTACGGTCTGTCCCATGCCAGGATCGTCCGCGGCTCGGGTCGCCTGTACCGCCTCCAGGCTGTCGCCGGTGCGCACATTCAGCCGGCAGGCGGTCAACACCTGATGCCCTCGCTGCTGGTGCTGCTGGTGCCAAGAATAAAAGTGCGGCGTGAACACGATGTCGGCGTGGACATAGCCCAACCAAATCGCATCCGGGGCCTGCTGGCGGACACCTTCGAGCAAATCGCGCAGGAAGGGGTTGGGGTAGGGATGACCGTAAACCGACCGGGCCGTGCGCCGGACGTTAACTTCGTAGAACCGCACGGGTGCTTGCGCCTCCAGTTGCCGACGGCTGCTATCCGCGATGGCCAGCCGCGCCTGTCCTGGATTCAGTCCCGCCGTATTCACTGCGATCGCAATCATGGCCGCGTTGCCCGCTGTGGTCGTTACGGTTCGTTTGACAGTTCGGCGTGCCACTGATTGACCAACTGCAACGCGTCGAGCGGCGTGAGGGTGTTAACGTCGGCGGCGCGGATTTTCTCTAGCAGCGGGTGATCGGCGAAGCCGAAGAGGGTTAGTTGGATGTCACCGCCGCGGCGGTTCTTGGTGCGGCGGGCGATTTTGGGGCGGCCTTCGGGGTCGAGGTGTTCGGATTCGAGTTGGGCCAGGATCTGTTTGGCTCGCTCGTTCACTTCGCGCGGCACGCCGGCCAGGCGCGCGACGTGGATACCGTAACATTTGTCCGCGGCGCCGGCGACGATCTTGTGCAGGAAGACGACGTTGTCTTCCCACTCTTTGACCGCCACGTTCAGATTCTTGATGCCCGACAGCGTACTCTGCAGATCGGTCAGTTCGTGGTAGTGCGTGGCGAATAGCGTGCGGCAGCCGATCGTGTCGTGGATGTGTTCGATGATCGCCCAGGCCAGCGACACGCCGTCGTAGGTGCTGGTGCCGCGGCCGATCTCGTCCAGAATCACGAGGCTGCGGGCGGTGGCGGTGTTCAGAATACGGGCCGTCTCGGTCATTTCGACCATGAATGTGCTTTGGCCGCGCGACAGTTCATCGCTGGCACCGACGCGGGCGAAGATGCGGTCCGCGACGCCAATCGTGGCTTCGCGAGCCGGCACGAAACTGCCCATCTGGGCCATCAACGTGATCAAAGCCACTTGGCGAATGTACGTGCTCTTGCCGGCCATGTTCGGGCCGGTGATCAGCAGCATCAGGCCCTCGTCCGCATCGGCTTCGCAGTCGTTGGGCACGAACGTTCCCTGCGGTTCGAGAATGTCCAGCACCGGGTGCCGGCCGTCGAGGATTTTTAAGATCGGCTCATCGACCGGCTGAGGGCGGCAGTAACCTCGCTCGCGCGCCAGTTCGGCCAGTGAGACCAACACGTCCAGTTGCGCGAGCACCGCGGCCGTGGATTGCAAGCGGCGCGCGGAGGCTTGGACCAAGTCACGCAGCTCGAGGAATAACTCGCCTTCGAGAGCCTTCGCCTTTTCGTCGGCCGACAGCACTTTCTCTTCGTACTCTTTCAATTCCGGCGTAATGTAGCGTTCGGCGTTCTTCAGCGTCTGCTTGCGGATGTAGTGCTGCGGCACCTTTTCGCGGTGCGTATTGGTGATTTCGATGTAGTAGCCGAAGACTTGATTGAAGCCGACTTTCAAACTTGTGATGCCGGAGTGCTGGGCTTCTTCGGCCTGATAGCGAGCGATCCATTGTTTGCCGCCGGTGGCCAGTTCGCGCAGGGCGTCCAGCTCGCTGCTGAACCCGTCGCGGATAAAGCCGCCGTCGCGAGCCACCAACGGGCAATCGTCGATCAGCGCGGCCTCCAGCTTGCTGCGCACGTCGGGGCAGAGGTCCAGGTCGGATTCGAGTTGGCACAGATAGCGGCTCTTGCGGGCCGTCAGTTTGGCTTTCACCTTCGGCAAGTTGCTCAGCGTGCGGCCGATGAAGTTTAGATCGCGCGGGCTGGCTCGGCCGGTTGTCACGCGGGCCAGCAGCCGCTCGACGTCGTACACGCCGCGCAGATGTTCGCGCAGGTCGCGCCGCAGCGCACCGTCACCGATCAATTCTTCCACCGCATCCAGCCGCCCGTCGATGGCCTTGATGTCGGTGAGTGGATTGGCCAGCCAGTCGGCGAGCATTCGCGCGCCCATCGCGGTGATCGTGCGGTCGAGCACCGCCAGCAGCGAACCTTCGCGCCGACCGTCGCGAATCGTGCGAGTAATCTCTAGGCTGCGTCGCGTGGCTTCGTCGATTTCCAACATGCCGCCGACACGATACGGTATCAGCCGGTCGAGATGATCCAGCGACGACTTTTGCGTTTCGACCAAATAATCGAGCACTGCGCCGGCCGCGCGGATCGCCGCTTCGTCGCCGTTGCCAAACCCAAAGCCTTCGAGACTGGCGGTGCCAAAATGTTTTGACAACGCACTGACCGCCCCGTCGTGCGAGAAGGCCCACGCGGGCCGCTGCGTGAGCGCCATCGAGCGGTGTAGTTGGTCGGGGAGTGGCTCGGCACCCTCGCTGACCAGACATTCCGATGGCTGGATGCGGGCTAGTTGGTCGGCCAATCGGTTGGCGGGAAATACGGCGGCGAAGAACCGGCCGGTGGAAAGTTCGGCCCACGCTACGCCAATGTCGGTTGACGATTGGCGCTGGGGCTTCGCGGACTCAGCCCCAGCCACTCGGCCGAACGCTTCGCGCTGGGGCTTCGCGGACTCAGCCCCAGCCACCCGGCCTGTCACTGGGCCGACGACGGCGGCTAGGTAGTTGCTCTCGTGCGGGTCCAGCAGTGCGTCGTCGGTCAGCGTGCCGGGCGTCACGACGCGTGTGACTTCGCGCTTCACCAGTCCCTTGGCCAGCTTCGGGTCTTCCACCTGTTCGCACACCGCCGCACGGAACCCGGCGGTGATCAGCTTGCCCAGATAGCTGTCGAGCTGATGGTGCGGAAACCCGGCCATCGGGATCGGGTTCTCGCCCTTGTCGCGGCTGGTGAGCGTGAGCCCCAGGACACGCGCGACGGTCTTCGCGTCGTCGTAAAACAGCTCGTAGAAATCGCCCATGCGGAACAGCAGCAGCGCGTCGCCGCAGACCGCTTTCGCGTCCTCGTACTGCTGCATCATCGGTGTGGCGGCCATAGCCGGGCATCGTAACAAGCCGAGCAGCGATCGGGGAGAGGGGTCGACGCGAGTGATGTCAAACGTGCGCGACGGTCGCGTGCCATGTTGCGGGCAGCGGCGCTGTCACGGCGATAATCTCCTGCGTCATTGGGTGACGAATCCGCAGGCTCCTCGCATGCAAGGCGATGGGGCGAAGTCGCTGGTCGTCGGTGGGCGGGCCGAAGGGGGTTTGCGAGCCGTAGAGTTCGTCGCCCAGGACCGGGTGGCCGCGCGAGGCGGCTTGCACGCGAATTTGATGAGTGCGTCCGGTTTCGAGTTCAATCTCCAGCCACGACCAACTGTCGCGCCGCTCGAGCACGCGGTAGTGCAGCACGGCACTGCGGCCTTCCGGATGATCGGGCGGGACCGGTTCGCTGCGCGCTTCGCCGTCGATCTTGCGCAGGTGGTCGGTCCACGTGTCTTCGTCCGGTTCGACGCGGCCTTCGACGAGCGCCCAGTATTTCTTCTCGGCCAACCGCCCTTCGAATTGTTCAGCCAGCCTCCGCGCGGCACGCACGTGTTTGGCAAAGACCATGACGCCGGACACGGGCCGGTCGAGCCGATGCACCACGCCCAAATAGACGCGGCCCGGTTTGTCGTCTCGCTGCTTCAGAAACTGCTTGATGCGCACTTCCAAGCTGTCGATGCCTGGCGGTGCTTGCGTGAGCACACCGCTCGGCTTGCCGACGATCAGACACGGGCCTTGTTCGTAAAGAATGTCGAAGCCTGCGGGGTTCATCCGGGCATTATACCTGAGTTGACAACGCCGACAGTCCCTGAGAGATTGCTACGCGACGGCACACAAGCGCAGTTGGGAGAATCAACGATGATCAACGTCGGAATCGCGGGCATTGGGTTTATGGGATGGATTCATTATCTGGCGTATCAGAAGATTCGCGGCGTTCAGCTTTCCGCGATTTGCACGCGCGACGAGAAGAAGTTGGCCGGCGATTGGCGCGGCATACAAGGCAACTTCGGGCCGCCCGGCGAGCAAGTGGATATGTCGCGCGTGGCGAAGCATCGCGAACTCGACGCACTGCTGGCCGATCCGAATGTGGACCTCGTCGACATCTGCCTGCCGCCGCACATGCATGCCGACGCATCGGTCAGGGCGTTGAATGCCGGCAAGCACGTCTTCTGCGAGAAGCCGATGGCGTTGACGACGGCCGAATGCCAGCGGATGGTCAAGGCGGCCGAGAAAGCCGGCAAGCAGATTTTGATCGGACACGTGCTGCCGCTGTTCCCCGAGTATGCTCACGCTCGCAAGCTGATCGATAGCGGCAAGTATGGAAAGCTGCTCGGCGGAAGTTTCAAGCGAGTAATTTCCGATCCCCTGTGGCTGAAGGATTTCTATGATCCGCAGCGTGTGGGCGGGCCGCTGCTCGATTTGCACGTGCACGACGCGCACTTCATTCGGCTGCTATTCGGTATGCCGACCACCGTATCCAGCCAAGGCCGCATGCGCGGCGCGGTGGTCGAGTACTGCAACACGTTGTTTTCGTTCACCGATCCATCATTAGTAGTTAGCGCCACCAGCGGCGTGGTCAATCAGCAAGGCCGCCCCTTCACGCACGCCTTCGAGATTCACTTGGAGAAAGCGACTCTACACTACGACTTCGCGGCCTTCTCCGACCAAGCTGAACTGATGCCGCTGAAGGTGCTGACCGACAAAGGCAAAGTTATCCGCCCGGACTTGGGCGATGGTGACCCGATTCGCGCCTTCGAAGCCGAAGTAAAAGAAGTCGTCAGTTCAATCCGGGCGGGAAAACCGTCGCCAATTCTCTCCGGCGAATTGGCCCGCGACGCAATCATCCTGTGCCACAAGCAAACCGAATCCGTCACGAAGAAGCGGCCGGTAAAAGTTTGAGCCAAATGATGATTAGAAGCGGTTTCAAAACTGTGAGCCGTAGGCACTAGCCTCGGGCCTGACAACCGGATAACCCACAGAATCAAGGCCCGCGGCTAGCGCCGACGGCTCACTTGTCAGACCCCAATTCTTAGCTGTGACAAAGCACTAGTGCTTTGTCAAAGCTTAGTTTTAGGGTTGGCCAACTGCGTGGCGTAAGCTTCCAGCTTGCGTTTTTGGGACGAAATCGGGTTGGCAAGCAGGATGCTTACCCCACTTTTTAAATTTGACAGAGCACTAGGTCATTTCTCAACGAGAACCGGACGATTCCGTGACGCGGGCTGTGCTGGAGTTTGACGTTTCGAACTTCCAATACGGCTTGCCGTCGCGATTGTCGGGGCCGAGCCAAGCTCGCTGGGAAGGCGGGCAAGCGCAGACAAAGAGTTCTTTAATGTCGCGCAGGATCGGGTCACTGGCACCATAGTAGGAGTGACCGAAGGGACTGCTGTCAACGGCTGTCACGTCAATCGTATCGATCTTGGAGAGCACCAACAGTTGTGCGCCGGAATCTCCGGCGCGCGGGCCGCGGTGAATAAACTTCGAGGCTTTCAATGCCCAATCGCGCGACGAGGCGTAGAGCGTAAAACGGTTGGCGGTGCGTGTCAGGTAAGGTGCCAACGTGTCCTGGAACTGCTCGGTGAACACATCCGGGGCGGCGAATACGACTTGGTCGAACAGCCGTGCTTGGTCCTTAAGCTCTAATTCCAGTTCCTTCAGCGCCGCGGCCAGCGCGCGGTTGCCCATGCTGTGAGCCAGCAAGTGCACGGAGCGGGCGCCGCTGTGAGCTGCCACGTCCAACAGAAATTGTTTCAAGTGCGGCGTCGTCGTAGCGACGTGATCCTCGTCGGCCAGATACGTGGCGAGAAATCCATCGTGGGCGGGCCAGCTAAAGAACACGGGGGCGCCTTGGAACTTCATGTCGGTCGCCATTTGCGCGGTGCGGCGCGCGGCGTCTTCGAACGTGACGTTAAAACCGTGAATAAAGATGAACAAGTCTTGCTGCGGCGACTGAGCCACGCACTGCCGCAACTGTTCGTAGAACTCGTCGCTCTGCAGCGGTTTGGTCCGCCGCAGCCGCACGTGGCGCAGTACGTTCTCTTTCACCTCCAAACGCAGCAGGGACGGTTTTTCAACGCGGCCCGGCTTGTGTGTGTCGGGAATCGTGATCTCACACGTGCCCACCTGAAGTTGCTTGCCCAAATCACTGGTGTATCGCGGACCTTCGTGTTCGGCCCGGCGGATGGTCGTTAGCGTCGAGGTCGCCGCCTGATACCCAACGAAACCAGCCGCAATAAAGACCACGGCTGTGACTGACCAAAGCCACTGTCGCGACACGCGAGAAGACACGCGAAAGGATGCGGCCCCGAGACCGAACGTGACCAGCAGCAGAGTGCTTGGCAGCGCCGCACGCTGGGCGTGATCTGTCCAAGCTGCCCCTTCGCGCGCCGCCGCTCGTCGATCCGTGCCGTAGAATACGTTGACGACTTTGTAACCGGGGTATTGTGATTCATCCGCGCCGCGCGCTTTCGCGATAATCTTGATCGTCTGCGGATCGCCCGGTGTCTCAGCGGCCGTCGCTTCTTCATTCGGTCCAGTCGATTCAGCGGCTTCAGGTGCTGCCACGCGTGATTCCGGACGGCCAATGTCCGCCATAGCCGCAGATTCGCTGATGTCGGCCGGATGAGCGAGCGGTGATTCGGCTTCCAACGGCGCTGCCATGGTCATTCGTGGCCGCAAGACTGACGAAGTTACCGGCGGCGATGCATCCATTTCTGCGATGCTTTCGGTGGGCGCGCGAAGGGGATTCACTGGGAACGCAGCGTCCGGCGGCGAGGCTTCCACGAATGGTGCCGGTTCCACAGGGACTGATTCAACGGGCAGCCGCGGCTCGACGGCAATTGGTTCCAGCGGCGATTCTGTCGGAGGCGGGCTCTCAATCGTTTCGTACGGCCCGAACTCTGCCGGTGCCTCGTAATGATATGGTGAATCCTGCGGCGAGACGCTACCTCCGCCATCTTCTTCCCCGTCATAGGAGCTCGAAGGCTGAGCCGCCCTGTCAGTGCCGGCTTCCTTGGACGCTCCGCAGCCCAACGAATTCACAGTGGCCACGATCAACCAGAGTGTCATCAGCAATCGTTTCATGACTTCGCCCGCATGAGAAGTGTCCAAACCGTTTAGCGACCGGCGGCGCGCACTGCCCCAGAGTGCGGGCGAAATCATATCCGCGACGCCTGAACAGGGACAGAGCAGTTTGAGGATTGGCAAACGCTGGCAGTTGAGCGGCGGGTTGAGTATGCTTGGACGGGTCCGTTTCAGATTGTTTGCTGTTTGACTGTTTGACGCAGAAGCCAGTTATGCAAGTTTTGGGACGCCGGTATGACACGGGCGACTTCATCGCCGTCGAGATTTCGGGCGGAAGTATCGCACGCATTGAATCACGTTCCCCTGCCAATGCAGCGGCGGCGTGGATTGCGCCGGGATTTGTCGACCTGCAGGTGAACGGCTACGGCGGGCAGTCGTTTAACGATCGCGAGTTGACCATCGAGAAAGTGCGGCAGGTGAGTCTGTCGATGGACCGCGACGGTGTGACACGTTATTGTCCCACAACGACGACTGACAGCTTTGAAGTGTTGTCGCATGCGATGCAGACGATTGCCGCGGCGTGTGATCGTTTGCCTGAGGTGAATGGTCGCGTGGCGGGAATTCATGTCGAGGGTCCTTACATATCAAGTGAAGACGGACCACGGGGTGCTCATCCGCGCCAGCATTGCCGGCCGCCGGATTGGAACGAGTTTCAGCGGTGGCAAGATGCGGCCGGTGGACGCATTCGCATTCTCACTCTTTCTCCAGAATACGATGGCGCCGCACAGTTTATCGAGAAAGTCGCCCACAGCGGCGTGTTGGTGGCGATTGGTCACACGGCGGCGAACTCCGACCAGATTCGCGCGGCGGTCGACGCGGGGGCGCGCATGAGCACGCACTTGGGCAACGGGGCACATGGCCAGATTCGCCGCCACCCCAATTACATCTGGGACCAACTGGCCGAAGACCGGCTGTCGGCCAGCTTGATTGTCGACGGCCATCATCTGCCGGCCGCGGTGGTCAAGTCGTTCGTGCGAGCCAAGACGCCGGAGCGCTGCGTGTTGGTCAGTGACATCACCAGCATGGCCGGCATGCCGCCGGGGCGCTATGACGCGGCAGGGCTCGGTGCCGTCGAAGTGCTGGCGGGCGGCCGATTGGTGGTCGCCGGTCAGAGTCAGTATCTAGCGGGAGCAGCGCTGCCGATCGGTGTCGGCGTGGCCAACGTGATGCAATTTGCCGGCGTCAACTTGGCAACCGCGATCGAAATGGCCAGCGTTCGCCCGGCGAGTCTGATCGGTGAATCGACGGCAGGATTGCATCCCGGCAACCCGGCGGATCTAGTACTCTTCGATCTTACCAGTCAAAATGGCAACGACGCGCCCACGACACTTCACATTCGGTCCACGATCAAAGCCGGTCAGGTTGTGCACGGAATCCTGTAGTGCAGTGGCGTCGATCAGCCGTCAATCCAGCTTGGGACAAATGACCACTGACCACTGACCACTGACCACTGACCACTGACTCCATGACTTCCACCGCGTGCACTGCCGTTGAATTTGATTTCGAGAATCGCAAGGAGCGGACGATCCCCGTGGACGACGCACGGGCTGCGTGCGACGGCGGGCGTTCGTGTTGGATGGATATCTTCCTCGGCGACCCCAAACAGACCGAGTCGCTGTTGACGCAGATGGGCGTCAACCTCGTGGCGATCGAGGCGGTGCTGACCGAACAGATGGGCGGGCGCTGCGACGTGTACGAAGATTGTCTGCACGTGTCCGTGTCGGCGCCGCTGTTTGAGAACGGGGATTTGAAATTCGCGTATGTCGACATCATTCTGGGCGAGCGTTATATCATCACGGTGCGCCGCGCCCGGATCGAGTTCGTCGAGCAGTCGCGAAAGAACTATCAACATTTCTTTCAGCGGTTCGCACAGTCACTGGGGTTTTTGCTGTTCGAGTTCTGGGATCAACTCGTGGACAGCTACCGCAAGGCATTGCTCAAGTTGGAAGATGAAGTGGAACACGTGCAGGCCAACATTCTGGGCGAGGTCGACGACCATATTTTTGCGCGCGTCGCCGAAGTTACTCACCATCTGCTGCTGCTGCGCAAGAGCATACTGGCCGACCGCGAGGTGCTGGAACAATTGGCGATGCGCAAATCGACGTTCGTCAGCTCCACCACGCAGCCGTACTTGGCCAACATGGTCGGCACACTGGAGCGGCTGGGGAGCGACTTGACCGTGGAGCGCGAAATCCTCGCCGAGACGCTGCATCTGTATCTGGGCATCGTCAGCCATCGCACAAACCGCGTCGTCAACCGCTTGACGATCATCAGCGCGATCTTTCTGCCGTTAACGTTTTTGTGCGGCGTGTACGGAATGAATTTTGACTACTTGCCCGAAACGAAGTGGCCGTTGGGCTATCTGTTCTTCTGGCTGCTGGCCGTCGGCATCGCCAGCGGGCTGCTTCTGCTGTTCCGCCTCAGACGTTGGTTATAAGTCGTGGGCGATCAACCAGATTTAGCGATCCAATGCGACCCACCCCCAGCGTGTCAAAATGGCAGTCGCCCAAGATTCGCGGCGAAGCTCACACCTCGGAGTAGCCGCCGATCTAACTGTAACCCATTGTATGTCAGCACGTTAAATTTGCGATTCTGCGAAGACGCAGGTGCTGGCACGCACTTTGCTTAACCTGGGATTCGACTCGGCATTCCGTGCCCATCGCGCGTCTTCCGTTGCGCACGGGTGCTGCCCATCGCTCCATCTTAAACCAACCAACAAACATATTTGCGTAACAAAACTTCGGGGCGTCCGAGGCTGAGCGTGGCAACGACCGCCGGCTCGGAAACCGATTCAACCCACGAAAGGAGAGCCCTATGGCTCAAGGCGAAAAAATCATCGGCATCGACCTGGGTACCACCAACTCGGTCGTGGCCATTATGGAAGGTACCGAACCCAAAGTGATCGCCAATGCCGAAGGGAATCGGCTGACGCCCAGCGTCGTGGCGTTCACCGACAAGGGCGACATCCTGGTCGGCGAACCTGCGCGGCGTCAAGCTGTGACCAATCCCACGCGCACTGTCTACTCGATCAAGCGCTTCATGGGCCGTCGGCACAACGAGGTCCAGAACGAAGAGAAGATGGTGCCCTACAAGGTCGTCGGCGGGCCGACGGATTACGTGAAGGTCGGCATCGGGGACAAGGAACACACGCCGCAAGAAATATCGGCCAAGATTTTGCGCAAGTTGAAGGAAGCCGCCGAGTCGTACTTGGGTCACAAAGTCAACAAGGCGGTGATCACGGTCCCCGCATACTTTAACGATTCCCAGCGGCAGGCGACAAAGGACGCCGGCCAAATCGCCGGTCTGGAAGTGGCCCGCATCATCAACGAACCGACGGCTGCCGCGTTGGCCTATGGTTTGGATAAGAAGAAGGATGAGAAGATCGTTGTGTTCGATCTCGGCGGCGGTACGTTCGATGTGTCGGTCCTGGAAGTAGCCGGCACGCAAGGAGAAGGCGGTGAGAGCACCGTGTTTCAAGTCATCAGCACCAGCGGCGACACGCACTTGGGCGGCGATGACTTCGACGAAGAACTGATCCACTACGTCGCCGGTGAATTCAAGAAGGAACACGGGATCGACCTGCGCAAGGACGTAATGGCTTTGCAGCGTCTGCAAGAGGCGTGTGAGAAGGCGAAGAAGGAATTGAGCCAACTGCCGCAGACTGATATCAATCTGCCGTTCATCACGGCCGACGCCTCGGGCCCTAAGCATCTGCAGGTGACGATCACCCGTTCGAAGTTCGAGGAATTAGTCGACCATTTGATTGAACGCTGTCGCAAGCCGGTTTTGCAAGCGATGAAAGACGCGAAGCTTTCGCCGAGCGACATTGACGAAGTGGTGTTGGTCGGCGGATCGACGCGCGTGCCGAAGGTCCAAGCGCTTGTCAAGGAAATCTTCAAAAAGGAACCGCACAAGGGCGTGAACCCGGACGAGGTCGTGGCGGTTGGCGCGGCGATTCAGGGCAGTGTACTAGCGGGCGATCGCAAGGACGTGTTGCTGCTGGATGTGACGCCGCTGACGCTGGGCATCGAGACGGAAGGGGGCGTGATGACGCCGCTGGTCGAACGCAACACGACGATTCCCGCGGAAAAGAAAAAGGTCTTCAGCACGGCCGCGGAAAATCAGACGGCGGTAACCGTTCGCGTTTTTCAAGGCGAGCGGAAGATGGCCGATGTCAACCGTCTGCTGGGCGAGTTCAATCTGGAAGGCATCCCGCCCGCACCGCGCGGGATGCCGCAGATCGAAGTGAAATTCGATATCGACCAGAACGGCATTTTGAACGTGTCGGCCAAGGATCTGGGCACGAAGAAAGAAGCGTCGGTGCGTATCGAACAGTCGTCCGGTCTCTCCGACTCCGAGATTGAACGCATGCAGAAAGACGCCGAAAGCCATGCGGACGAGGACAAAAAGCGCGTCGAATTGGCCAACCTGCGCAACCAGGCCGACCACCTCTGTTATCAGTTGGAAAAGTTAATGAAGGAGCACGCTGACAAACTAAGCGACGCCGATAAAGCGCCGCTGCAAAAGGCGGTCGAGAAGACGCGCGAGGTGGCCAAAGGCGATGACGCTCAGGCGATCAAGTCCGCCGTCAACGAATTGGAGCAAGCCTCGCACGCCTTCAGCAAAACGCTGTACGAACGCGGCCAAGCCGCCGGCGGCGACGGCGCCGCCACCGAGGAACCGGCCGGTGCCGCGGCCAAGAGTAGCGCCGATGATGCCATCGACGCCGAGTTCGAGGTCAAGGATTGACGACCCCTCTAGATTTCCCAACGTCTTCACAAATGACGAATGACGAATGACATGGCTTTTCGATTCGACAAGCTGACGATCAAAGCGCAAGAGGCGGTTGCCAACGCCCAGAATTTGGCGGGCGAGCGCGGGCATCCGGACGTCGATGCGCTGCACCTGCTGCACGCGCTGCTGACGGGTGGTCAGGGCGTCGTGAAACCGATCCTGGACAAGGTTGGAGCCAACGAACGGCAGCTTGCGAGCATGGCCGATTCGGAACTCAATCGCCTGCCGAAAATCTCTGGCGGTGCGACGCCGCAGCCGAATCAAGCTCTGCGGCAAGTGCTAGAAGCCAGCCAGCGCGAGGCCGAGACGATGAAGGACGAGTTCGTCTCCACCGAGCATCTGCTGCTGGCGCTGACCAAGGTTGACTCGAAAGCCAAGCGGCTGCTGGAACTGAACGCCGTCCGCGAGGCCGACGTGCTCGCGGCGCTGCGCACCGTGCGCGGCAGCACGCGCGTGACCGATCAGAATCCGGAAGACAAATATCAGGCTCTGCAGCGTTACGGCATCGATTTGGTCGAACGGGCCAATCAAGGGAAGCTCGATCCGGTGATCGGCCGCGACAATGAAATCCGCCGCATCATTCAGGTGCTCTCGCGGCGCACGAAGAACAACCCCGTGTTGATTGGCGAGCCGGGGGTCGGCAAGACAGCGATCGCCGAAGGGCTCGCGCTGCGGATCGTGCAAGGCGATGTGCCGCAGAGCCTGAAGAACAAGCGCGTGATCGCGCTCGACATGGGCGCGATAATCGCCGGCACTCAGTTTCGCGGTCAATTCGAAGAGCGGTTGAAAGCCGTGCTCCGAGAAGTGCAGGATGCCGGCGGCAATGTCGTGCTGTTCATCGACGAATTGCACACCGTTGTCGGCGCCGGCAAAGCGGAAGGCGGAGCCGACGCGGCGAATCTGCTGAAGCCCGCACTGGCTCGCGGCGAGTTGCGTTGCATCGGCGCCACGACGCTTGACGAGTACCGTCAGTATGTCGAAAAGGACGCGGCGCTCGAACGACGATTTCAGCCCGTGTATGTCGGTGAGCCGTCGGTTGAAGACACCGTCTCAATCCTCCGCGGGCTGAAACCTCGCTACGAAGCTCATCACGGCGTGAAGATCAAGGACGCCGCGCTGGTCGCTGCCGCCGAATTGTCGCACCGCTACATCACCGACCGTTTCCTGCCCGACAAGGCCATCGACCTGGTTGACGAAGCGGCCAGTCGCGTGGCGATGGAACTGGAGAGCGTGCCGACCGAGATCGATGAAGTGCAGCGGCGGCTCCGACAGCTCGAACTAGCCGCGCGGCAACTTTCCGAGGAGACCGACGATACGGCTCAGGATCGACTTGCTGAAATCGAATCGGAAATCGAGGGTGAAAAGCACAAATTGGCCAGTCTCCGCGAACAGTGGGAAGCGGAAAAACTGGGCATGGGCGATGTGCAGAAGGTCCGGCAAGAACTGGAACAAGTCGAACTGGAATTCAATCACCTGGAAGCGGCGATCAAGGAGAAACAATCGGCCGGTGCTCCCGTCGCGGAAGCCGATTACCAGCGGCTGTACGAATTGGATGTCAAACGCCGCCAGCTTCGCAAACGTATCGAGGCCGAAGAGGAAGCCCCAGCCAAACAGCCGCGCGAACGGCGGCTGCTGCGGCAAGTGGTGACCGAAGAAGAGATCGCGCAGGTCGTCAGCGCGTGGACCGGCGTGCCCGTGTCGCGAATGCTCGAGACGGAACGGGCCAAACTGCTGGTGATGGAAGAGCGGCTGCACCAGCGCGTGATCGGCCAGCACGAAGCGGTCGAGGCGGTATCGAACGCCGTGCGCCGCAGCCGCAGCGGGCTGCAAGATCCCAATCGCCCGATCGGTTCGTTCTTGTTCCTCGGACCCACCGGCGTCGGCAAGACCGAACTGTGCAAGGCACTGGCCGAGGTGCTGTTCGACGACGAAAACGCCATGGTGCGGCTGGACATGAGCGAATTCATGGAGCGGCACACGGTCAGCCGCTTGATCGGCGCGCCGCCGGGCTACGTCGGATACGAAGAGGGAGGCCGGCTGACCGAAGCCGTCCGCCGCCGGCCATACTGCGTAGTCCTGCTCGACGAAATCGAAAAGGCGCATCGCGACGTCTTCAACATTCTCTTGCAAGTGCTGGACGACGGCCGGCTGTCCGACAACCAAGGCCACACGGTCGACTTCAAGAATTCGATCGTGGTGATGACCAGCAACATCGGCAGTCAGTTGATTCAACAGATCGCGCAGGAAGGCGGCGACGAAGAGGAAATGCGGACCGCGCTGAAAGAGACGCTCCAAACGCGATTCCTGCCGGAGTTCCTGAACCGGATCGACGAGACAATCATCTTCCACCCGCTGGACCGCCAGCAGATTCGCAAGATTGTCGATCTGCAGATCCAGCGGTTCGCGCGGCAGCTTGAAAAGCAAGAGCTGTCGCTGGTCGTCACCGAGTCCGCTCGCAACGCCATCGCCGCCGAAGGCTACGATCCCACGTTCGGCGCCCGCCCGCTGAAGCGTGTGATCCAGCAGCAAATCCAAAACCCCTTGGCCACGGAACTGCTCAAAGGAGAATTCAGCGAAGGCGCGGCCGTGAGCATCGACCACGACGACGGTCACTTCACCTTCGACCGCGCCGCCAACACCGGAACCGTGATCGAGACCGAATTGGTGAAGTAAGCCAACTCCGCCTGCCCCGTAGGACGGAATGCCATTCCGTCCCCCATGTAACGCCTACCGCTCTTCCAGCGCCAGCGCCGTAATCACCTGCTCCGCCCCAGGCGTCAGACCGCGCAGCTTGTTCGCGATATGCGTCTTTTCCGAAACCGTTGCCTTTGTAATCCGCCGCTTAAACTGCGTCATCTTCTTCCGCCGATGCCGCCGCCGCCGAAGTTCTTTATGTCGCTCAATAGCCACGTGGAAAACTCCTCTCAATTTGAAAGTCGCCGCCGCACGTGGCGCCGGCAACCAATCGCGCGTACAAATCTCAGCATACGTCAAGTCGAGCATCGTAACACGACCGCCCCCATCGGTCAACGCGGTCGTTTTGGCGCTGAATTGGAAAGCTCGAACAAACAAAAGTTCGCAAGCGCAGCCGACGCGTGGTTGCTCGCATTCGCCAGAACAAACGGTCGCGTTCTGGTAACCTACGAGGATTGGCGGGGCACTAAACGACGCGGTGCAGTTTCATCGCGATCATTCTCCGTAGTTTTCCAATAATCTCGCTGGTGTCGAAACGGCAACACAAGGACATTCCACAGAGTATTGTCTTCGGGTTGAGATTACGCAGGCACACCGATCTTGATTTGGTCTTGCGGGACATTCAGTCGCAGGCTGCGGTGAAGCCAATCCCACCACGGCAATACAGTGGAGAAGTTCGAATTCGTCTCGTCCTTGATTTGCGAATGATGAATTCCGTGCATACGAGGAGTCACCAGCACAAGGTTTATCCACCGCTCGAGTCGGAGCGGAATCTGCACATTGCTATGATGAAAGACGGTGTTTGCAGTGAACGCGAACTCATAAGCCAGATATGTCCCAGCGGACACGCCAATGAGCGTCACCTGCAAGACACGGAAAATTGCTGATAACGCCATCTCTCCAAAATGAAACCGGAAGGCGGTGGAAACATCCAGATCTGGATCAATATGGTGGACATTATGAAACCGCCACAGAACACCGACTCGATGATTGAGCCAATGCCAATAATAGAACGCAAGGTCAAGTAGCAGAAAGCCGAGTATTGGTTTGGTCCAAGCTAGGCCCGGAAGCAGTCCCAAGATGCCGATTTCTGACGGGTCTTTGCTTAGTACGGCAGAGGCGAGCGGTCGCACGAGCCAAGCGGCCACCGTCAACGCCAGCCCGCCAACAACCAGGTTGACGCACAGGCGAGTCCACAGCGAGCGAGTTGGCTCGCGTAGTGGCACGAACCGCTCAAGCAAAAACAGAACGGCAAAAATACTAGCAATTCCAAGGATCATCCAGTTCTGGCTGTGCACAACTTGCCTCGTCTCCGGTTGCGAGCGATCACACCACGAATGTCTGCATCTGTCTACCAAAATAAAGCAAAAGCCGTGCCCGGTCTAGGGGCAACGATGGCGAGGTACGAAGTGTGGTCCGCGGGACAATCGGCCGAAGGGCACCGATACACGTTGGGCCGCGCCTCGTATGCTTCTTTGTTCGCCGGATCATCCCAGGGTTTGGAGAGATCGATCTGCTCGTACAGCGCCTCTTGTTCCAAATACGGCAGAATCAGCGTTCGCCAACTGTGCAGAGGTTTCCCTTCGCCATCGACCGTCGACCGTGTAAGCCGGGGGCAGGCAATGGTAATCCGATTCATAGTTCAGCAAGGCAAGCCCGATGTGCTTGAGGTGGTTGACACATTCCATGCGCCGCGCGGGCTCTCGCGCACCACGACGCGCAGGAAGGAACATCGCGATCAATATCCCGACAACGGCGACGACCGCGAGCACTTCAACAAGCCAACGCGCCAACGAGCGACTACTCGTCTTCTGCACTGGCGATTCGCCGGCAGTGTCCGGACTTTCATACGGGTTGTTGCTCATAGCCACCAATCCAGGTTTCTCGACGCTGGATGCCCCGCCGTGCTCGACGCGATCGCGTCATTGTAATCGTCCGTCGGTGCACGTTCTAGTCGCGCTGCGTGGCGTGTAGCTCGTCACAAGCCGCGTCGGCCAACCGAACCTCAGCACGCAGGCTTGGCGGGGCGTTTAACGCTTTGACGTGGCTGCCCGAACGTCCGATTTGGCCGGCTTGCGAACCGGTGTCTTCCGCGATTTGCGACCTGCCGCGAGTGCGTCGCGGACGAGTTGTAGCGTTTCAATCGTGCGCCGGTTCTCGTCGCGACGTTGTTCGAGTTCTTGAATCCGGTCGGCCAGCCAACCATCGTCGCCGCCAGCAGCCTTCGCCAACTCTTCGCGGATAGCACGGAGTGATTTCTTTCCCATCATAAGACCGTCTCCAACAGGGTCCGCAGTTCGCCGACAAGCTCCGTCGCGTCTCGAAACGCCAACCCGCAGAAAGTATACCATGAAACGCCTTTGACGTGAGCGTCTCGCGGACTTTCGATCGGCGGAAAATAGGGTTCGTCGCAGTGGGGTCTGCCGAAGCTTGTCGGCATCGAGGACATCGACGACGAGTGGTACTTGCTGGCGAGTTCTGACAAAGTGTGTAAATTGACGTGGAACGAACCTTACTAATCGTATTCGCGTCTAGGTCGAATGTTGCAACGCGAAGGAGAGCAGCATGTCTGCGGATGCCGAAATTGTCGAGAGCTACCAATTCCGCCGTGAATGCGTATGGCGATTGGTTCAGGGTCGGAAGCTCGTCTTCCTCGATATGAACATCTGGATCGACATGGCGGACGGCAAGAAGTCCGAAGCGCAAGCAATCAAGGAAATGCTGGCGGCGATGGTCACGGCAGGGCAAATCGTCTGTCCGTTATCGGCACCGCTCATCTGGGAGCTTTACAAGCAAGACTTTTCGAAGCACCGCACCGGCACGTTGATGGAAGACTTGAGCTTGAATGTCTCCTTCACGCCGACTCTCGAAATCTTCGACTGGGAAGTCGAGTGTTTCGCGACACGTCTCGCCGACCAAAACAGTGACGGATGTTCCCGCAAGATGTTGTTCGTTCCTATCTCCGGCTACCTGTCGTCACGTTTCGAACTACAATTTCCAACCGAAGGGACGGAAAGTGAACGCGGCGAAATCGGAAACGCGTTCAAGGACCGGCTCGAATCCCTCACGCTGACTGAACTTATCAACATGCGCAAAGACGACATGTCGCGCTTCCTCAAAGCGCGGCCTGCGACCCCGTATCAGCG
>JBGTKH010000487.1:0-10090 GCA_041744735.1 Pirellulaceae bacterium
CGACGAGTACTTTCAGCAGTGGTGCACCGACGCCGACCGTGTCCCCTTCCGCGACCAGGATTTCTTCCAGCACGCCCGCGACCGACGATGTCAGCTCGAACACGCTCTTGGTCGCTTCCAGCGAAGCCACCACGTCGCCCCGCCGAATCGTGTCTCCCTGCTTCACAAGTAATTCGACGACCACGACTGTTTCATCCGACGGGCCGGACCCGATCGCTTCGACGTACGCGACACCCTCTTCGCGCTCTGGCGGCGGAATCCAGGTCAATTCCAGGTCCAGCAATTCCGCGGCGGTTGTGAGCACCTTTTTGAACGACGGCAGCACTTCGATTTGATTGGCAAAGTTGCACGGCACGTACGTGTCGGGCCGAGTCACTCGCCGCATGGCAACGGGTACGCGCGTCTTCTCGGCCACGGTCGCCAACACTTCGGCGCCGACGCCACATGTGTGATTGTCTTCATGGACAACGATCAAATGAGCCGTCTTCTCGGCCGATGCCAACACCATGCGTTCGTCCCAAGGAGAGAGCGACCGCAGGTCAATTACTTCGGCTTCGACGCCCGCCTTTTCCAATTCGACGGCCGCGCGATCGCACAGCCGCACGGTATTGCCCCAGCCGACCAACGTCAGGTCGCGGCCGACGCGCGTCTTGCGGGCCGGGCCGATGGGCACCAACTGCCGAGCCACGTCGGCCGACGTCGTGTGCTGCGGGTCGTTCAAACAGCTCTTGGGATAAAAGAACAGCGTCGGCCGGCCCGATTGAAACGCGGCGTTCAATAGCCCGGCGGCGTCTGCGGCGGTCGACGGCATGAACACGTCGATGCCCGGCGTGTGTGCGATCAGCGACTCGAATGTCTGTGCATGGAACGGGCCCAGGCCGGGCCGGTAACCGCCGCAGGCCACCATCATGATCACCGGCGCGGTCCATTGGCCGTCGGTTCGCCAATACATGCTGCCCAGTTCGGACACGATTTGGTTGTAAGCCAGCGGCAGAAAGTCGGCGAACTGAATGAACGCCACCGGCCGCTCGCCCGCCAGCGCCCGCCCGGCCGAAACGCCGATGATCGTGGATTCGGAGAGCGCCGCGTTCATGACGCGGCCGGGGAATTCGGTGCTCAGGCTTTTCGTCACGCCGAACACGTCGCCTTTGGGGTCTTCGATGTCTTCGCCGAACAATGTCACGCGCGGGTCGCTCTGCAGATGATGCCGCAGCACTTCGCGTATCGCGTCGCGCATCGTCAGTTGCCGGCCGCTGCGATCGCCGCGAACTTCTCGCGACGGATGAGTTAGCTCGACGGGGATCGGCTGCTTGGCAGTGAACGTCGGCAGCGGTTCGGCGCCGGCGGCCGACGCGGCTTCGGCGGCGGCCACTGACTGTGTCACTTCCTGATGAATCTGTGCCAACGTCTCGAGTGCGAAGCCGTGTGCAAGCAGATGCTGCTCAAACCGCCGAATCGGATCGCCCGTTTGCGCGGCCGAGAGAATGTCGGACTCTTCGCGGTAGATGGTTTGATCGTCGGCGTTGGTATGGTTTGTCAATCGCTCGACTTGAAAGACGACTAAAGCCGGCTGGCGTTCGCGGCGCATGCGGCCGATAATCTCGCCGAGTTGCTCGTAGGCGGCCAGCACATCGCGGCCATCGATGCGATGAATCGGCATGCCGTAGAACTCGCGCGGGTCGCCATGCGGGTGCGAGTAAAACGTCTTCCCCGCGGTCGTCGTGGAGATCGCCCAGCGATTGTCCTCGACGAAGAACAACACCGGCAACTGGCTGCGTACGGCTTCGGCACAGGCTTCCAAGAATTCGCCTTCCTGCGTCGTGCCGTCGCCAACCGAACAGAGCACAATCGGCCGCGTGTCGCCGTCTTTCACCGCCGCCGCCACACCCACTGCCTGCAACGCGCTGTTGCCGACCGGCCCAACGATGCTCAGCACGTTCAGCCGCTGGTCGCTCATGTGAGCGCTCATCTGGCGGCCGCGCGAATGCGAGTTGCGTTTGCAAAACAGGCTGTCAAAGAAACTGCGCGGCGTGACCCCACGGGCAATTATCAACGCCTTGTCGCGATAGTGGCAGTGCAGCCAATCGTCCGCGGTCAGGTGCCAAGCCAATGCCGCCGACGCTTCGTGACCGGCGCCCGCGACGTGGAAAAATGCCTCGCCGCGGTTGGTCAGTTCCTGCTCGACGCGGTCGATCTCCCGGGCCGTCAACATGGCGCGGTACAGCGCGGCTAGTTGCTGATCATCCATGATTTCCATTCGACTCAATGGTTGCGAAGCGGCGCAGAGGTCGGAGGAGGGCGGAATTGTAGCCAATACGCGAATTCTAGGATGCGCCAGTATTTGCGCATGTGCGATCGCATGACGCCCCATCGGACGACATGTGTGCCGGCGCCTCGGCCCAACGAAACCCGAGCTAGCAAGCCCGTGACGCGACAGCACATACCTAGCGGCTGCCGCAAGCGACGCGTACGTTATTGGTATCGGTGATTTTGGCGGGGTCGGGGTTGCGATTTTCCGGCTGATCGGAAACAAATCCGGCAATTCTCGCAAACACCAAACTACCGGCGGAGAAGTTGCATTCGGTCGCAGACGGGTTACAAATACGTGTAACTCGGTTCGTCGCGCGGACGGATTGGCAATCCGTCCTACTTTGTCACGGCAACCCGGACTATCGTTTCCTGGTCGCGAGTAGAACTGCAATCACGATGGCGGCGGGCACGCCAATCATCATCACGCAAATCAGACCAATGATCAGCAGTTCAAGATGTCCCGGCATTCCGATAAATGCAAACAGCAAGTCCATCATTGCTGTTACCCTTTCTGCGCTGGCAACGGACATCCGCACTGCCGACAATTGGCCGCGCGGATCAATTCGATAAATCCAATTCCGAACATGGCATGTTCCTTATTCCGGTTCCTGCATTATGTCCGTGCTTCGCGAAAATGCAAGGAATCGAGTTCGGAAGGTTGCTTCCCCCTTCCCCGCTGTCCTTAACGAGATTTTCTGATGGCCCGAGCAAAGAAATACTGGCTGGTGAAGACCGAGCCTGACGTGTATTCCATCCAAGACTTGGCCAACGAGCCCGATCAGACCACGTGTTGGGACGGCGTGCGAAACTACCAGGCTCGCAACTTCATGCGCGACGACATGAAGCCGGGCGACCGCGTGCTGGTCTATCACTCCAACACCGACCCGAACGCTGTAGTCGGCGTGGCCGAGGTCGTGCGCGAGTCGTACCCCGACCACACGTCGTGGGACAAGAGAAGCGCGCACTACGATCCGCAATCAACGCCCGAAAACCCGCGCTGGTTCATGGTAGACATCCAACTTGAAACGGTCTTCGACAAACCGATTCCGCTAGACAAACTGCGCAGTGTCGCCGCGCTAAAGGACATGGAGCTGCTGCGAAAAGGCTCGCGGCTGTCCGTCCAGCCGGTGCGCAAGAACGAATTCGACGCGATCTTGAAGCTGGCCAAATGAGAGACGACAGCCTCAAGGACACAACCACCGCCACCCGGCCAGCGCCCGCACCATTCGACGCGAGGTGAACGCGACCAGCGACGTCGTCTCGCCGATCCGCACTGTTTCTCCGCAGACTCCGAAACAGTGGCACGTCCAGCGAGTCGCCCAACAGGGCCACCCCGCCCGGTTTCGATGATTCAGCCACTACCACGCGGTGAGCGCCGCTAGGAAGATCGCTCAAACCATCGCTCGCGATCTGACGCCGCATGGAAGACTCCCAAGATGACAACCGTTTCTTTCTCGTGCTCGAACAGTACGACGTAGGGGAACCGGTCGAGCATCGCTGCACGAAACTGCCCGTGGATGCGGCCGTACGAATCCGGGCGCTCGGTGATCGTTTCAATACGATCACGAACCGCCTCCCGAAAACGATTGCCGAGGTCAACCGATATCTCGTCGTAATACGCGACCGCACCCGACAGATCGTCGACAACGAGCGGGTGGTAGCGCCGTGTGTTAGCCATCGACGCGCCGCCATAATTCGTCATCGTCGATGGCCATCGACGGGTCGGCTCTCAATTCAGCGGATCGGCGCGACGCCTCCCGAAGGACATCCGGCGGCACGACGACGGGATTGGTCGAAGCGGCAATGTCGTCCCACAATTGCGTGACGATTCGCAGCTTGTCTGCCACCGGCAAGTCGCGGAGATTCGTAATGTCAAGGCTCATAGGTTTCACCTGAAGTCACCTAACAAATTCTCAGGTCGCCAACGGCAAGTACGGGGCGTGGGACGACCACGCTGGGGTGCGTTGGCGGGGGTGGGTTTGGTTTGTTCATCTTGTCCGCGGCGGGGTGGATTTGCAAGGGAACTTGGGCCGGGCGGGGCCTTCTCGATTGGTCGGGCCCTCAGAGCGGGCTGTGACTCGGAACTGTGTCACCTCGCACGACGTGACGGCGGTTGACCGCTACCGCATCTACTGGCCACTCTTCTCTCATTTTGGCAAAATGCGGGCAGCTTCGATAGAAATAGGAAAGTCATGCGTCGCTTTGTCATCCTGCAACACGAAACACCGCGCGGCTACCAGCGGCCATTGCACTGGGACCTGATGCTGGAAACTGGTGATGCGCTGCGCACTTGGGCGCTCGAACAAGAGCCAACCGTCGGCTCGACGGTGAACGCCGAGCAACTGGCCGATCATCGCTTGGCGTATCTTGATTACGAAGGACCTGTGTCGGGAGAGCGCGGCAACGCGACTCGCTGGGACCAAGGAACCTACAACGTCGAATGCGAGCGTGACGACGAGATCATCGTGATGCTGCAGGGCACGCGGCTGAGCGGCCGCGTGACATTCACGCGCCGTTCGGACGTCGCTCAGCGCTGGACCGTCGTCTTCAGCGGGACGACGTAAATGGCCGCCTGATGTTGAGTCTTCGCGGTGGCGGCTTTCGTCGAGCTGGCGTGTTCGGCCCGGCCCGCCGGTTCGGTCCGCCCGGCTAAATAGATCTCCCCTTCACGCAGCTCGAGCGTATCCAGCCGCACATGCCGGTGGGCGTAATCCTCGTGCTCGGTCGGCACGGTCACCAGCGCCACGGGATCGCCGTCTCGCTGAGCCCAGCGCAGCGGCACGTTGGACCGCTGAGCCGCGGTGCTGATGCGGTCCAGCCACTGCTTCAGCGGAATCGGCAGCACGCCGGCCCGCGCCTGACATATCCGCACCGCGATGACGTTCGGTTCGTCAGTCAGATGCAGCTCGACGGCCAACGACACGACGGTGGACAGTTTGTCGTCTTCATACCGGCAGGCGATCTGAGCCTGTTCTGGATCGATCGCCACGCGCGGTTCCGAGACGCCGCGCGGCAGAGCCTTGGGAAATTTTTCGGGCAGATCAGCCGCCAGCCAACCGTTGAGCTGTTCGGCCGTGAACACCGCCTGCCAACGCCCGTCCTGTCGTGCCTCGTTGTGCAGCTCCAGCACCCGCTGTTCCAACTCGTCCCCAGCCTGCTTCTGCTGTTGTGGCTGCCGGCGCAGCGCCTGCTGATAGAATTTCGGCTCCTGCTTCGCCGCCTGATACGCCCCGACCAACAGTAGCGTCACCGCCGCAATCGCAACAATCGCGGCGACCAAGACAATTCGCACTAGTCTGCGCACGCGTTCGACCGCTTATAAATGAAGGAAGGAATTGCCCAGGCGAGGCACCCGCAGGCGGAAGACGGATCGAAACAAGCTGTTGGAATCGTAAAGGCATTTCCAGGTCAAGTCAACATCTTTTTTTCTTTGGGTGCAGATTGCCGGTCCGGCAAAGGCATCGATGTAGTAGTATCCCGCGCACCACCGCTGATCCTTCATGATTGTCGTGTACGCCGAAAGGTACTTCCGCAGACGATCAAGTTTATCAATGGCCCACGGTCCGACGCGACTTTTCGTCATCGCTCTCCTGCCCCCAAAACATGCGGATCGTCGAGTAAGTTGTAAGGATTGAGCCGGCAATGCGTCACGAAACCTCGCAGCCAGTTCCTTGCGCGTTGACGCGTCTGGAATATTGTTCCTGTGAACTGGCGGGAACTCGTCGTACGTCCGACCATCAAGTTCGCGGCCATTTAAACTCTTCCGAACTCCTCCCCATTGCTTAAAGAAGAACGGCACGCTGGCTTCGTGACACTGTCGGCGAACATTCACCACCCATGACTTTTGCATCGGCCGCGCGCCGGCACCGCTTTCGCCGCCTACAATCACCCAGTTGATGCCCGCCAAATCAATCTCGCCGAGGTCTTCGAGCAGCGGTTCGACGGACAAAAACGCGACGGCTGGATTTGCTGCACGCAGATTCGCAATTCGTGGGACGCCATGACGTTTGTTTTCGACACTTACACCCCACCAGATATTTGGCAACTCGGCCGCGAAACGTAGCTTAGTTTGGAGCATGTCGCGCAACCGCTCGGAACGCTTCGTGAGCACTTGATAAATGTGCCAGTTCGCCGCCGCCATGACTTTCGCGACGCTTTCGATGTAGTCGTCATGAATGCCTTCGTGGAAAAGGTCGCTCATCGAATTGACGAAGACCATACGTTGCTTCGACCACGTGATGGGGTCAGCAAGTTTGTCCGGTACCGGTCGCAGGTCAAAGCCTTGCTCGTACGGATGGCCGGGCACGCCGCGAAAACGCTCGGCGAATGTTTCGGCGTAGCAGTGAGCGCAACCTGGACTGATCTTCGTGCAACCGCGAACCGGGTTCCAAGTCGCGTCCGTCCATTCGATCTTGGAAGCTAAACTCATTGGGCAGACCCCCTAATACATTGCGCATGATAGTGTACAGATGCACCCTAATGCAAGAGGTCACATCGACCCCTGCGAATAATTAGCGACTCGCGACAAACCTGCCCAGATCAAATCTGCCGCAGCTATGAAAGGTTAGAATCGCAACGTTGCTTTCGACGCGCTTTACAGTTCGCGGATGCGGATGTTGCGCAGGGACAGGGGCAGAGCGTGGTCTTGGAAGCCGATGAAACCGGATTGGGGGCGGCCTTGGAGTTTGGCTTGGGTTAGGTCGACTTCGTTGACCAGTTCGCCGTTCAATACGACGGTTAGCTTGTCGTTTTGGCTGGTGATCGTGAATTTGTTCCATTCGCCGGGCGGCAGGGTGGCGTTTTTGGTGGGTGGGAGGCCGGGGATGATGCCGCCGCTGTCGTGGTCGGTTAACTTTTTGTCGGCGCCCTTGCCGAAGGAATCGTAAATCTGCACCTCGATCCCCTTGGCCACAGGGCTGTTCTTATCGCCCACTCGAAAATAGAAGCCGCTGTTGCTCCCCTTCTCCACGCGATATTCGAACTGAATCTCGAAGTCGCGGTATTCTTTCTCGGACCACAGATACGCATCGAATCGCGACCAGCCCGACTCGCCGGGGCGCGGCGTGAGCGTGACGACGCCGTCGGCATCCATCGTCCAATTGCCTTTCGTGTTCCAGTGCTTGGTCAAATTGCTACCGGCCAACAGTTCCACCCACGGCGATGCTTTGTTCGGCTCGTCGGCGCGAGCCAGCGTTGTGACCACGGGCGATAGACCTGCGAAAATGATCGACGCGAACAGTAGACGATACGGCCGGTACGTGCGAAGCGAATTGAACATGAGTTAGTCTCCTCGAAGTTAGACAGGCGGCGTTAGATGATCCAAGGGGCCGATGGCGATGGTGGTGTTTTGGGTGAACGGATATCTTTCCAGCACGCGCTGGATGTCTTCGCGCGTGATGGCTTGGTAGGCGGCGGTGATGTCGCGGACGGTGCGGTATTCGCGGCGCTGCAGCCAGTTCAGGCCGACGGCGAACAGGCGGTTGCCGGGACGTTCGCTTTGCAGCACGACGTGCGAGCAGATTTTGCTTTTGGCCAGTGCCAATTCGGCGTCGGTCACGCCGTGCTCATGAATCTCGCGCTGCATGTCCAGAATCCGCTGCAGGTTTCCGGCCGTTTGTTCAGGCGCACAGCACAGGAACGTCATCAGCACACCGGCCCCTTGATACTCGTAAGCGCCGAGCGCCGCGTACTCGGCCAGGCCGGTGTCGATGAACTCCCAGAAGAAACGGCTGCCGGTTTCGTCGCCCAGGATCGTGGCCAGCGTGCGGCTGGCGTAACGGTCGTCGTCATCGGCCGCCGGGCCGTTGGCGATTTGCACGGCATATTGCTGCGTGGCGTTCTCTTTGTGAATTACTTGGAAGGCCGAATGCGGCGCGGCGGGCGGTATTTCGCGCGAAGCGTCGAACGATTTCCATTGGCCGCAGTGTTGTGCGGCTTGTTCAATCAGTCGCTCGAAGTCCACGTTGCCCGCGGCGGCCAGCGTGATGTTGCCGGGGCTGTAACGTTGCTGGAAATAGCCGCGCATCCGCTCGGGAGTCAGCTCGCCGACGCTCTCGACCGTTCCCAGAATGCTGCGGCCCAGCGGGTGGCTGCCGAAGTGAGCTGCCATGCACTTCTCGTGCGCCCCGAAAGGCGGCTGGTCGTCGTACATGCGGATCTCTTCGATGATCACCTGCTTTTCCATCTCGAAATCAACTTCGCGCAGCGCGGGCCGCATAATGTCGCTGAGCAACTCCAGGGCGCGATCCTGAAACTCGGGCAGCACCGAGGCGTAATACACCGTGCGCTCTTCGCCGGTCTGAGCGTTGCAGTGCGAGCCCATTTCGTCCAACTCGCGATTCACGTCGGCGGAGCTGCGCGTGGGTGTCCCCTTGAACGCCATGTGTTCCAGGAAATGGCTGACGCCCGACACCTCGTCGGTCTCGTCGCGGGCGCCGGTCTTCACGAAAAAGCCGAACGCCGCCGAGTACGCCTGCGGGTTGCACTCGGCGATGATTTCCAAACCGTTGTCCAGGCGATGTTCACGAAAGTGCACCGGGCGTCTCCAATTCACTCGGTCCGAGGGTCACGATAGAAAAATCACGCGGCGGGTGTGCGGCCAGGTACGAGTTGATGCTCTCGCACGACAGGCCATCGATGATCTGGCTGACTTCTTCCAGCGTCCGCACGCGTCCCAAATGATACCAGTCGCCGGCAATCGACGCGCTGCGCGAGCGGCTGGACTCTTGCTGCATGATCAGCGAGCTTTTGATTTGGGCCTTGAGCCGGCTGAGTTCGTCGGGCTGAATGCCTTCGGCCAGTCGCGTCAGTTCGGCCAGCAGCACATTGAGCGTTTCCTGAGCCCGATCGGCGCTGGTGCCCGAATAACAAAACACCGCCCCGCGGTCCAGCAGCGAATGCGACGACGCGCCGACGGCGTAGCACAGGCCGCGTTTCTCGCGCACTTCGGTGAACAGCCGCGAGCTCATCCCGTCGCTCAGCACGCCCACCGCCCCGCGAGCTTGAAAATAGTTGGGGTCGCGATACGGCACACTGGGATACGAAACGCCGATGTGAGTCTGATTTGATTCGTGCGCAATGTGCAGACGGCCCCCGGCCGCCGGCGTTTCGTTCACCGGGGGCAACTCACCCGGCTGCCAGTCGCCCAGCAGTTTCGCGACGTAATCCTTTAGCCGCGGCCAGTCAATCTTTCCCGCCACGCTGAGAATCGCTTCGTTCGGCCGGTAGCACGATTCAAAGTGGCCGCGAATGTCGTCGATCGTGATGCGGCGGATCGATTCCATCGTCCCTTGGCTCGCGCGGCCCCACGGTTCGGGATAACGGCGGCGGCGGAGTTCCAGCATCACTCGCTGAGCCAGATCGTCTTCCAGCGCACGTACCTCTTGCAGACAGCCCAGCCGCGAGTCTTCCACTTGATCGGCTGGCAGATGCGGGCGGCGCACCAGATCGGCGTAGATCGACAGCGCGTCGTACACATTCTCGGCCGGCATCGCGCCGCCGAAGCTGGCGTGTCCGTTGGACACGGCCGACGAACTATCGACGCCCAGTGCCTCCAAATCCTCGATGAACTGCCGGCTGTTTCGCGAGCCGCTGCCGCGCTGCACCATCTCGCCGGTGAAACTACCCAGCCCCGTTAACTCCGCGGGTTCGCGTGCACACCCGGCCGGCACCAGAATCATGAAAGCCACAGATTCAAGCCAAGCCATTGGCTCGGCCACCAGTGCTAAACCGTTGTCGAATTGGTGAGTGAGAATCGGGTGCGTCACGGGAGGGTCGAGGG
>JBGTKH010000488.1:0-7637 GCA_041744735.1 Pirellulaceae bacterium
ACGCCTCGCCCGCACCGCGAATCGTGGCACGCCAAGGTCACACAAGGCGACGGCGGCTGATCGGCGCGTCCCCTCCCCTGCCCTGCCCCGCGCGGCCAGTGTCGCAGCTTCGCCGATCACCGCGTCACCGATACAAAGAACGCAACAATCGCAGCGCCGTGCTTACATCAACGGCGACGTTCAGCTTGCCTCGCACACCGCCCCAGTTCCGCTTGCCACCTTGCCGCCGCAAGCTTGGACCGGAGCACCTGGTGATTACGCTGGCCAGGGTTGTATCCCGCCGTATGCACCGGACGCAGCGGCGATGTATGCAGATCTCGCGGCCGGCGGCGGGCAATGGTCGCCGCCGGGAATCTCCGGCCCGTGGCCTCACGACGAGTACATCTTTGACGGCGGCGACCAAGGCGTGCCGGTTCGCATCGGCACGGATTGGAGCGTCGGCGGGCTGAATCAAGAAGACACGGTGGCCCATTACGATACGCTCGACGGCCGTACGATTGTCGAACCCAGCAACCGCGTGCCGATCTACGCTCCGCGATTCGCGGCCGTGCGCCGAGTCTCCGGCATGTTGCACCACGATCAGATCGAAAGTGCCAACGGCGTCCGCGATCACATCCTGCCGCGTGGACAAGAGGACCTGGGCATCGCCACAACTGCCGTGCAACAACTGCAGCCCGGCCGGCAATTCGGCATGAAGACGCCCACGACGTTCCGCGACCGCACGGCCGGCGTCGGCATTTTCAACCAGCAGGTTCTGGTCGGCATGCACAACGAGTTCATGCCGCACGAAGACTTCCGCATCATTCGGCAAGGTGTGTACGAGCAGTCGGAGAAGGCACGCTTGGCGCAAAGCCTCGACGCCGCGCTCGTCTGGTCGAAACAGCTTCCGCCACAAGTGCTGATTGGCGACACGCCGCTGGTCGAAGCCGTCAACGATCAGCCGATGCAGATGACCTATCAATACGAGCGCACCGGCAAGCCGGCGCTGCGGATCATCAAAGTCGCCTCGCAGCCAGACGCGCGGCCGGGCGAAACCATCGACTTTACGATTCGCTTCGACAACGTCGGCACTCAATTGATCGGCAACGTCACGATCATCGACAACCTGACGACTCGCCTGGAATACGTTCCCGATAGCGCCCAATGCAGCTTGAAAGCCGACTTCTTCACGCAAGAGAACGAAGGCGAATCGCTGGTGCTGCGTTGGGAAATTACCGAGCCGATGAAAGAAGGCGAAGGCGGCATCATCCGCTTCCAATGCCGCGTGCGGTAGTTCATCCGCCGAAAGCGAAATGCTCGTAGCTGAACTCGTGAGAGTTCAGCAGTCAGAAGTCTCACGACTTCTGCTACGTTGAGCGCGTATTCTGATTCCAGCGCGTTGCCTAGTGGCTCACAGTTCAACCCGAATTCTTAGCCGTGACAAATCCGACATTGGCTAATATCGCCGCGTAACGATTGCCATGGCGCTGGTCAGCCAAGCGGCGACGAATCTCGCGTCATTCGCTACTCCGCGGTGTGAGGGTTACGCGTTCAGCTCCATGAACTGCTCGCGCGTATCGCCGCCATTTCTCACCCGCGAACCGCACGAGCGTCGGACACATCGTCGCCACCGGAAACGAGTTGCGCAGTCGCAGGCAGCAAACCCGCGCACCGTGAAAACTCGGCATCTTCGCTCGTCTCGAATCTGAAGAGGAAACAATCTTGATTAAAAATCGACACAATTGCGACTTCCTGCGATATTTGACATATCCTTACGATACAGACATTTCCGCGGAAGCACCGCTGCAACCTAAACTCGACGGAAGGCAGGTTCCGTCCCCTTGTCTTTCCAACAGAGAACTATGCCCCTGCGACGAACATACCGCAACTCATTGCCTCGTCACCGAAATGGCACCGCCGCCGTCGAATGCGCCATTTGTTTGCCCATTGTGTTGCTGCTGACCTTTGCGACGCTGGAGTTCACCACGGCCCTGTTCCTGAAAGACTCGCTAACCATCGCGGCCTACGAAGGGGCTCGGGTCGGCGTGCAGCGCAGGACCACTAACAAAAACGTTACGGATCAAGTCCAAAAGATCATTACCGCGCGTCGAATCAAAAATGCCACCATCGTCGTTTCGCCGAGTGACATCACCAAATTGAAACAACTGGAAGTCGTCACAGTCCAGGTTAAGGCGCCGGTAAAAAACAACAGTATATTCGTCGGCCAATTCTTGAATGATCGCGTGATGACGGCCACCGTCAAAATGCGCCGGGAATTCGACGAATAGCGCCGTAGTCAAGATCCCAGGAAACCATCGCATGTGCGCCCATATGAATTCTCCGACCGCTGGATCGACAACCGTCTGCGCTACCGGCCCAACTCGTTTGCCGCGAACGCGCCGCCCAGTGCGCACGGGCGCCACCGCCGTTGAATTCGCTATGGTCGCCCCCATTTTCTTTTTACTTATCTTTATCTGCTTTGAATTCACCCGGTTATGCATGATGAACAACCTGGCACAAGATGCGGCCTACATGGCAGCCCGTTACGCGATGGTCGAGGGATCGACGGCGGACGATGCAAGCAAGCAAGCCAAAGCCGTGCTCAATCAGCTTGGCACAAAGAACGCGACCATCACCATCAACGGCGGCAAGGCACTCGATGACAAAAGTGCCTCCGTTACGGTTAAGGTCGACATCCCGATGAAGGATAACTCCTTTGTGTTTCCCCGTTTTACCGGGAACACGAAGATCTCCGCCGAGGTTACGCTGACGGCCGAACGATACAACGGGTTTTATAGCGCGACGGCTCCATAAACTGAAAAACTATCTACGATTGGCAACTCAGAACTCTTTCATTCAGGAATTAACCATGCTGCGTAAACCAGAAGATCGGCCGTCCGCCCAGCGCGGTCCACGCTGTCGGCGCCAACAGAGAAGCGGCTCCATTATGGGGTTGTTTGCCTTCATGTTGCCCGTGATACTGATCATCTGCCTGATGGCCATCAACGTCGCGTACATGCAGTTAACACGTACGGAAATGAAAGTCGCGACCGATGCTTCGGCTCGCGCCGCCGGCCGCGCACTAAGCATCAACCAGTCGACGAACTCGGCCATGGACTATGCCCAGTCGACGGCCGCCCTCAATATGGTTGCGGGCAAACCGCTGTCGGTCCCGCGCACGGAAGAATACATCACTTTCGGCAAATCCAGCCGGACCAATAATGGTTACGGACGATACCAATTCACAGCGGTCCCGAAGGCCAAGGTCGACTCGGGGCAGGAGCAAGTGTCATCCGTGCGTGTGTTAGGCAAGGTCACAGCGCCATTGCTAATCCGATACCCGCAGACATTCAATCAATTCACGCCCACCGCGACGGCCATTTCCACGCAGGTCGACCGCGACATTGCACTCATCCTCGACCGGTCCGGTTCGATGGGCGATTACAAGGACTACGACGCACTGGAGGCTGCCTTGAACACATTATACAAGGCCAAGAAAATATCCAAAACGGAATACAATAACGGCGTCGCCAGCGACGTCTACGGGCGATCGTATTCCAGTAACGTCATTAAGCAACTTAGTGGCGATCCGAAGCTGTATGCCCAGACCTACCAAACCTGGCTTAATGGCGGCGTTGCGCCGGAAGCGTCGAGATGGGCGCTGTTGCGAAATGCGGTGAATGCGTTTCTCGACGTGCTGGAAAAGACGGACCAAAAGGAATTGGTGTCCGTCGCTTCGTTCAGCAGCACTGCCACCTTGGATTTGAAACTGGAGTCGAATTACAGCCTCGTGCGCAACTTAGTGGCGAAGACACGTCCGTATAACGCGACGGCGATCGGAAAAGGGATGGAGACAGGCATGCCTTCACTGCTTGACGCCGCGCGCGCTCGTCCCTTCGCGGCCAAGACAATTGTCGTGATGACCGACGGCATCAACAATACAAATCCTGATCCCGTAACCGTGGCGAAGGATATTGTCAAAAAATACAACGTCACCATTCATACGGTAACGGTCTCTCCGGATGCCGACCAATCAGCCATGAAAACAGTCGCGAGCATCGGCCATGGCAAGCATTACCATGCGAACACCGGCGATGAACTGGTCGCGATCTTTGAGGAAATCGCCAACAATCTGCCGACAATCTTGACGGAATAAGTCGGAATTCGGCGTAAGCGGTTCGGTCGAGCGAATGCGAGAATCCGCTGGCCGCAGTAGTGTAGCCGCAGTAGTGTAGTAGTGTAGTAGTGTAGGCCGGAACAAGTCTTCGCAGTTCCGGCTTGTTGCTTTAAAATCGCACTGAGCTACGAATGAATTGCCGGAACTGCGAAAACTTGTTCCGGCCTACGCACTACGCACTACTACGCACTACTACGCACTAAATCGCGCGTACAAAGAGGTGCCCATGTCCGACTATCGACGCTGGTATGTGCCGGGTGGGACGTTTTTCTTTACGGTGGTCAGTTACTCTCGCCGACCAATTCTTACGACCGACGAGGGGCGGAAATTCTTACACGCCGCGATTGAAAAAATCCGAGCGCGTCGTGCGTTTACGCTGCTGGCGACATGCTTGCTGCCCGACCATTGGCATCTGGTGATGCAATTGCCGCGGGGCGATGCGGATTACTCGACACGCCTGAAACGTATCAAGGAGGACTTTACGCGGCGCTGGTTGGAAGCCGGATTGCCGGAGGCTCCGGTCACTGATTCGCAAGCCGCCAACGGGGAGCGAGGCATCTGGCAGCCCCGGTTTTGGGAACACACCGTGGAGGATGAATTGGACCTGGAACGCTACGTTGATTACACGCATTGGAACCCGCGAAAGCACAATCTGGTGGCGAGGGTTCGCGATTGGCCTTGGTCGTCTTTCCATCGTTTCGTGGCCGCAGGCCAATACGACATCGATTGGGGTGGTGTCGCGCCGCCCACAATTCTCAACTGCTGTGACGATTGGGGCCAACCCTAAAGGCCACAACGCGACGCGTAGACGCGTAGGCCGGAACAAGTCTTCGCAGTTCCGGCAACTCCCTGAGCAACTCCCTGAGAACAACATGCCGGAACGGCGAAGACTTGTTCCGGCCTACGCCTACGCCAACTGACTTGCATTCTGGCTGCAATTCGTTCACGATAGCGGCGGAAGTATATTGTGAGTGAACCGGTTCGCGTCCCCCTGCCCTGCCCCGGAGTTTGATCCTGCCATGTTGTTGCGAATTCAGTCTGTTGCCATTCTGTCCATCTTCTTGTCCGCCCACTACGCAGTCTCTGCGCCGCCGCAGATGGATACGACTCGCGGCGACCGGATGATTGCCGAGTACTTCCGTGTGGAAACGGCGCGGTTGAGCGATGCATGTCTCGCGGATATCAAATCGCTCGACGACTGGAAAGCGAAGCGGGAAGTTTATCACCAGCAGTTGCTCGAAATGCTCGGGCTCGATCCGCTGCCCGAACGAACGGATTTGCACGCCACGGTGACCGGCAAGGTCGAGCACGACGAGTTCACGGTCGAGAACGTACACTTTCAGTCGCGGCCGGGGTTGTACGTAACGGGAAATCTGTACGTGCCGAAGACACTGGAAAAGCCAGTGCCAGCGATTCTGTACGTGTGCGGCCACGGCGGCGTGAAGAAGGACGGCATTAGCTATGGCAACAAGGTGCACTACCAGCATCACGGCGCGTGGTTCGCGCGGCACGGCTACGTCTGTTTGACGATCGATTCGCTGCAGCTCGGCGAGATCGAAGCCATCCATCACGGCACTCATCGTTATGGCATGTGGTGGTGGCTCAATCGCGGCTACACGCCAGCCGGCGTCGAAGCGTGGAATTGCGTGCGGGCGCTCGATTACCTGCAGTCGCGCAAAGAGGTCGATCCCGACAAGCTGGGCGTCACCGGGCGCAGCGGCGGCGGCGCGTACAGTTGGTGGATTGCGGCCATCGACGAGCGCATCCAGTGCGCCGTGCCCGTGGCCGGCATCACGGATCTAGAGAATCACGTGGTGGACGGTTGTGTCGAGGGGCACTGCGATTGCATGTTCATGCTGAACACGTACCGCTGGGACTATCCGCTCGTGGCCGCGCTGGTCGCTCCGCGGCCGCTGCTGATCAGCAACACCGACCGCGACGGCATCTTTCCCGTGGACGGCGTGTTCCGCACCTACATGAAAGTCCGCAAGATTTACGAACTCTACGGCGCCGGCGATCGAGTGGCGTTGAACATCACCGCCGGCCCGCACAAGGACACGCAGGAATTGCAAGTGCACGCTTTCCGCTGGCTCGATCACCATCTCAAGGGCCAAGACCGTCTGATCGAAAAACCGGCCGTGCCATTCTTCGAAATGGAACAACTGCAAGTTTTCTCTCAACTGCCGGCCGATGAGATCAACACAAGAATCCACGAGTCGTTCGTCGCCGCAGCCGTGGGGCAGGCTTCCAGCCTGCCAACCTCCAACACAACGCCGCCGCCCTCCCCTGCCCTGCCCCAGTCGCCCGAACAATGGCAACAAACTCGCGACGCTTGGTTGCAATCCCTGCAAGAAAAATCCTTTCGAGCCTGGCCCGCCGATCCGCCGCCGCTCGATGTGAAAGAAGCCTTCAACGCCGAACGACACGGCGTGCGTTTTGCCGCCTACGATTTTACAAGCCAAGAAGCGATTCGCTTGCGGCTGTATGTCGCACATCGCGCCGGTTTGGAGCAGCCGGATCTTGTCGTGCTGAATGTTCTTGACGAAGCGGGATGGAACGAGTTTCTTGCTACGATGCGGCCGGCCTTCGAAGAGCAGCTAAAGGACGAAACATTGACCGACGCAGACGAGTCGGCATTCGAACAAACAAGAAAGATGTTCGAGTCGTTCAAGTGGGCGATGGCTTACGTCGCCCCGCGCGGCATTGGCCCGACCGCTTGGGATCAAAGCGAGCGGAAGCAGACGCAGCATCAACGGCGATTCTATCTGCTGGGCCAAACGCTCGACGGCATGCGCGTGTGGGACGTGCGCCGCGCGACACAGGCCCTGCGAACACTCGATTCGATGCACAACACGCCGCTCTGGCTGCAAAGCCACCGGCAAATGGCCGGCGTCACGTTGTACGCATCTCTATTCGAACCCGCGATCACGCGGCTCGACCTGTACCAACTGCCGCATACACACCGCGACGGCCCGTACCTGCTAAACGTCAACCGCTATCTCGACATGCCGCAAACGGTTGCCCTGGCCGCCGAGCGTTCACGCGTGGCGATCTACGACGCCGATGAAAGCGCCTGGCAATGGCCATCGGCTGTCGTCGAGAACTTGGGCTGGGACAAGAAGCAATTACAGATTCGCAAACCGCCTGCTCTCGGCCAATCGCCTTAGTGCTTTGTCACAGCTACAAATTCGAGTGATGTGTGTGAATCATCGTTTAACGGCAAGCCGGAGGCGACGGCGTGGCTTGGCGTTCGCCGTCGCCTCCGGCTTGCCGTTAAACGAGCCAACCCGAACTTTTAGTCTTGAAAAAGCCTTAGACAGCCGCAGCTCGCGCGTCCTCCCCTACCGCTTCTTCAGCTTTCGCCGTGCCGTGGATTCTAGAATCGCAATCAGCGCTAAGACACACAAGATCATCAGCACAATGATCGCGGCGCCGACTGCGTCTACGCGATGCAGCAGCAATGCACCGAGTCCGCACGTGG
>JBGTKH010000489.1:0-11005 GCA_041744735.1 Pirellulaceae bacterium
GATCCGCTGCGGCCGCGGATCGAGCGCCAGGAATTGCCCGGCGAACTCCAGCGTCTCGACCGACGGCAGCGGAATCTGCCACTGGTCCAGCGTCTGCTCGTCCAGCGCCCGGACAAGCTGCCGGGCGTGAAAGAACTCGCCCAACGACGAATGCGCGAACCGAAACTCCGACCGCGAATCGTCGGGCTGCAGCACAAACGTGGCCGTGCGGAAATCCTGGTGCAGCACCTCGGGACTGTGCTGCCGGTAAAACACCGCCACATCGGGCACTCGCCATGACGGAACGCCCAAATTCTTCCTGCGTAACAGGCCGTCGTGCGAGGCCCTAGGCACCAAACTAATCTAGTTGGTTCAGCGATGGCGAGCCAGTCGATGTATCGGCTGCCGCCAACCGTTGCTTCCATTCTTGATCGAGTTTCGCGTCGCGGACCGTCAGATGCCAATAGCTGGCGATGCCTCCTGACCATAACAAGGCCAAGCCTCCGTAGGCGGGCAGGAGGTGGGCTAGGCTGTGGTAGCCAACGGTCCAGTGCACGAGCATCGTGGACCAGTAGGCGATGTTGCCGGCCAGCATCAGGCTCCACCAGAGCCAGGCTTGGCCGCGTTGGAAACCCCAGAGGGCCGGCAGTAGAGTGGCGGCGCCGCAGGCGATCAGCATGCCGCCGAACGTGGCGCGGTCGTGGGCGACTAGCGGCACAAGACTTGGATGAGCGCCGAACAGGTTGGCGGCGGTGGTTTGCATGAACTCCAAGTCCTCGTGCACGAAGACGGTGGTCATCCCGACGCTGCTGATGACCGAGCCCGCGACGATCAAGATCGCGCCGTGAATCACAAATAGAAGCTGGCCCCATTGGCTGGCCTTCCACCGCGCGTCGTTCCACAGGCCGGGCGGTTCCATGTTGTGCCTGGCTGCCAAGTGCGCGTGCATCGTTAGGCAGAGGAATTGAAACAGTATCGCCGTGACGAACGCATGGAACGGGTCAAAGTATCCGAAACCGAGAAATGAAAAGAACGAAACGAAACCTGCCAGTGCCGAAACGACAACCGATACCCAAGCCCAATGCACGCCGCGGCGAATGCCCCACCATGACAGGGCGATGTATTGAATGCCCACCGCCAACATCGTGCCGGCCAGCGTCACGCGGTCGTGCCTCATAAATAGCAGCAGCCGGTCGTTGATCTGCGCCAACTGGTCGCGGGTCAGGCCGGCCATCGCTTCGTCGTATGGCAGCACCACGCGCGTGGTCGCCACCGACATGGCCATCACGCCGCCGATCAACATACTCAGTCCCATCAGCAGCGCCCAAAACCAGGACTCGCCGCCGATGCGAGTCGGCGGCGGGTGTCGCTCGGGTTGACGCATCAAGGTGTGATAGAGCAGCGCTTCGTTGATGCGTTTGGGCAGGCCCGGTCCGGCGAAGACCAAGCCCGAATCGACTTGTACCAAGTCTGCTCCGGCTTCGATGTAGTCGAACGCGTCGGCCGGCGAATGTACACCGACGCTGCCGATCACCGTCATCTCAGGTCCCAACGCCGCGCGAACCAGCCGCACGGTTTCCAGCGCGGCGATGAATTCGGACTTACCAAGTCGCCGAGCTCCGTCGTTCACTGGTGCTGCAACTAAGACGCCACAGATGGTTTTATCGCGAGCCGCTTGTTCGCAGCGATCGCGACTCGACGCATCACGCCAATCGTTCACGTCGATGGCTGCGAATAACTTCAGTTGCGTTGGCTTCGCAGAATCGACAGTACCGTGGACTGCATCGAGCCGCTCAATCGGCACAATGAATCCAGCGACGAACGAGCCGAGCACATCGATCATCTCTCGAGCCTCCTCGGGCGACTCGGGCTCGATCCGCGCGAACACCGGCAGACGAAACGGCCCGTCGTGTTCGAGCCGCTGGCGGGCCGCAATAGGCGTGAGTGACTCGTGCGGAGATTCGATCACGATTGTTTCGTTGGCTAGGTCCAGATGCATCTTGCCTGCTGCCGTCTCGGGACGAGCGACGATCGGGCCGATCTCGATGAAGCCGAACCCAAACTCCGCGAACGCGGGCGTGGCCGTCAAGTGCGGGTCGAGGGCACAACTCAAGCCAACTCGCGATGGAAAGCGCACCGCGTTCCGTTCGATCGCCAACCGCGAGTCCGGACTCATGTGCCCCATCAGTTGAATCACGCGACTGCCCAGCGGCAACCGCGCCAAGAATCCCATGCACCCCAGCGCGACGTTACGACCCGCTCGCGGGCCTAGCCGGAACAGGAGGGGCCCAAAAACAGTTTGGTACGTCCAGTCGGGCATGGCTTCGTGGTTGCTGCAAGACGGCTTGTTCGGCACGCATGGCACACTGATAGCTTCGTAGTCTACCCGCGATCCGGCCAATTTCCTAACGAGAGCCGTTCGCACTTCATCAGGAGAGCGAACATGGCAGCCAGAACGTCGAAACGGATCGCACTTGTTACCAGGGCCAAGCTACTGCGGCAAATTCCGGCCGTGGTCGAGGAACTCGGCACCACCGACCGCGGGCGACTGCAGAATGTGCTTTGGCTGCTGGGCGACGATGGCCGGGCCCGGCTCTCCGAATGTCTGAAATCCGCCTATCCAGGCAAAGCCGTGGACGACGCCCTGAAGGCCTTCAAAGTGTTTCGCGCCGCCGTCAACAAGGCCGCGGACACGGCGCACGTCCCGCTGCTCTTCACGGTAGACACGAGCAAGAAGACGCCGCCCGCCGGCCCTTAAACCCGAAGAAGGAACGCCGCAAAGGTTCATCCGGTTCCATCACGGAACTGACCAAACCACCGGTAGCGGTCCAGCATGCGCCCATCGGTTACAAGTTCCTGCCGGGCAGCCACACGCTGTTGAACCAACACATGATGAGCAACCGAATCGCCCCTGTACCTTAAATACGGGTACCAATCATGAGTTGGCCGCCGACCTATACATCGTCGATCAACAGGCGGTGTCTCGAATGCCCTTCGCTGCTCCGCGGTGAGTGTGCAAAGCGGGACTGTCGCAACACTCGTAGGTTCCTCGAAATTCAAGTCACTACGGTCGTAGGCCGCGTGCCCACGCGCCAAATTTACTACGACGTTGCGAACCCTCGCAAGGTCGGGTTTCCAGATCAAAGTTCCATCCGCGTTCTGGGTAAGCCCCGCCGACACCAATGACGCAAAATGAGGCCTTTTCACCAGGATGCGTTCGACCTTCTCTCGCTGAACAACGGCGGGGTCGACAGAGCCGACAACGACGCACTCGATGAGGCAGGCAAGATATGGCTCGTCAACAGAAAAGCTGTTGTTGCAATCTTTGCAGGACGGTACGACGGGCAAGTTGTCGGGGAAAGGCTCGTCGAGGAGCACCTTCGCTGCGGCAAGTTCACGCCGCCGCGCTACCCTTCTTCGACCGCTGCGTCGCGAATGTGGCTAAGAAACGCTACGGGATCAAGAACCGTGATCGCTGGATAGGCATTGCGAAACTCTTCGTCGTTCATCAGGTCGAGAAGGTCTTTATCGCGACTGACAATGAACGCCGCCCCGGTGGCGATGGCCAAATTGAGATACGGTTCGTCGTCGCGATCACGATCCAGACGATAGACGGCCGGGACACCCACCAAGGTGTGCCCCTTGTCCGCAAGGTGCTCGAGAAAATCACGTACTTTGTCATCCGTCAGCTTTGGAAATGCCTTGCGTATTTTCGGTCGATGCAAAACGTCGCGGACCTCCGCGAGCACTGCGGCACTGACGAATAGCTCCACTCGGCCTTCGTCTACAAAAGCAAGGCACGAACCCGCAGGTCCCATTCGATTAGTCGCGGCCTGAAGTATCACGGTGGCATCGAAGACTGCCCAGATCATGGCTGAGTGCGAGTTGAACGTCGTTCGGCCCGAGCGGCCTTCAGTTCTTCGTCGATGAGTGACTCGACTTCTTGTTCGCTCATGCCGCTGGCCTCAACCGCGTCGTGGATGGGTTTGAGAATCTCGGCAAACGTCTGCCGGCGTCGAGCAAGTTTCGATTCCACGGCTTCAAGCACGAATGTCTCGACATCCTTACCGGTGGCTTGCGCCTCGGCCTTGATTTGTGCGAGCGTGGCGGGGGGCAGATTGATCGTGAGCGTCATGGCTGGTTCCTCTGGAATACCTTACTATCATACTCGAAGGCCGCCCTTGGGTGGAACGGCGAGTGGTTGCAGGTAGTGGCACAAGTTGCCGTAGCGGAAGTGGTGACACTTCCGAAGTCTCACGACTTCGGCTACCAAAATGTGCCACTACCTGGTTGCGGCGATGTGAACGTGCCGGTGGGCGGCCATTCTGTTTAGTTGATACGCGAGGGTAATTGAGCGATGGCAATTGGCCAGGAAGACATACGGCACTTGGATGAGGGTGGATTTGTGATCTTGGAAGACTTCATCGATCCTGCTCTGCGCGAAGCGCTGCGGCGGCGGATTGAGGAGTTGTTTGTTGAGGAGGGTGATGGGGCGGGGGCGGAGTTTAAGTTGGAGCCGGGGTGTCGGCGGCTGGCTAACTTGGTGAATAAGGGGGAGGTCTTTCGGCAGGCGATTGTGATGCCGAGGCTGCTGGAATATGTGCGGCGCGTGTTGGGGCCGGAGATTAAGTTGAGCAGCCTGAACGCGCGGTCGCTCGATCCGTATTCGACGCAGCATCAGCCGCTGCATGCTGACATGGGAGCGGTAGCCGATGAGCGCGGCTATTGGGTTTGCAACACGGTGTGGATTTTGGACGACTTCACGGCCGACAACGGGGCGCTGCGGGCGGTGCCGGGGTCGCATCGCTGGGGGAAGCTGCCGCAAGACGCGCTGGCCGATCCACTGGCGCCGCATCCGCAGCAGGTGCTGCTGACGGGCAAGGCCGGCACGCTGATCGTGATGAACGCGCACCTCTGGCACGCCGGCACGGCCAACCGCACGTCGCGACCGCGCACTGCTATGCACGCCTTTTACTGCCGCCACGACAAGCCGCAGCAGCAATACCAGAAGCAACTGCTAGACTCGGCGTTGCAACAAAGCCTCTCGCCGCCGCTCCGCGAACTGCTGGCGCTGGACGATCCTTTGAACGATCAGCTTAGTTCGCAGGTCGCGACGAGGAGCGGATTTCTCAAATAGCAGGACACGGAGTTATACAAAATGACAATCTCATTTAAAGCTCGACGTGAGCCGCGCGTTTCGTATTTGTTGCTGGGGCAACCCGGGGGCTTGCGCCCCTCGGCTTGTAGCGCTCTACGTGGGCGGGGCGTGTTGTGTGTGTTGCTGATTTTGACGACGGTGGCACAAGTCGCGGTGGCGGAGCGGCCGAATGTGCTGTTCATCGCGGTCGACGATCTGCGCGTGGAACTGGAATGTTACGGCGACGCGCACGTCAAGTCACCCAACATCGATCGGCTGGCGGCGCGCGGGACGTTGTTCAACAGGGCTTACTGTCAGCAAGCGGTGTGCAATCCTTCGCGGGCGTCGCTGCTGACGGGCTTGCGGCCGGACACACTGCAGGTTTGGGACTTGCCCACACATTTTCGGCAGCAGCGGCCCGACGTCGTGACGCTGCCGCAGTTGTTCAAGCAGCACGGCTATCACACGCAGAATATCGGCAAGATCTTTCACAACTGGCGGCAGGATGATTACCAAGGTGACGCGGCCTCGTGGAGCGTGCCGGCCGTGATGCACTACAACAATCACGGCGCGGATCAAGCGGTGGTGAAAGGCGAACCGCCGCCCAACAAGTCGCGTGTGCCGCGGACCGAAATGCGCGACGTGGCGGACGACGCATATTTCGATGGGCGGATCGCGGACCTCGCCGTGAAAGCCTTGGGCGACTTGCAACATCGGCCGTTTTTCCTGGCAGTCGGTTTCTGGAAGCCGCACTCGCCGTTCAACGCGCCGCAGCGATATTGGGATCTGTACGAGCGCGCGCAGATCAGCCCGCCTGCGAATCCCGACCCACCGGCCGATGTGCCGAATATCGCGCTGCATGACAGCCGCGAGATTCTGAGCGCCTTCAAAGATCGCCTCGGCGGCCGGCCGACCGATGCCGAAGTGCTCGCCCTGCGTCACGGCTACTATGCGGCGACCAGTTTCGTCGACGCGCAGATCGGCAAGGTGCTCGATGAACTCGACCGGCTCGGCCTGCAGAAAAACACGGTCGTCGTGTTCTGGTCCGACCACGGCTTTCATCTCGGGGAGCATTCGCTGTGGGCCAAGACATCGAATTTCGAACTCGACGCGCGCGTGCCATTGATCATCGCCACGCCGAACCACAAGGCCGGCCAGCGGACCGACGCATTGGTCGAATTGCTCGACCTTTATCCGACGCTCGCCGATCTCTGCGGCTTGGCGGCTCCCAAAGAACTCGAAGGCAAGAGTCTGCGACCCGTCCTGGAAGATCCATCGGCACGCGTGAAGTCTGCCGCGATCACCCAGCACACGCGCCCGGCCTACCCGCCCGAAGACGGCGAACCGACGGCAATGGGATACTCGCTGCGCACCGACCGCTTCCGCTACACCGAGTGGCGCGACTTCAAGACCGGCAAAATCTTGGCGCGCGAATTGTACGATCACGAAAGCGATCCGTGGGAGACGATCAACCTCGCTCGGCGACCGCAGTCAGACTCGATCGTGCAGAAACTTGAAGCGCAACTGTCCGAGACATTGTCACGCAATTAGCGCACGCGTCTCGCGGTCCTGGCAGGCGCAATGCATTTCTTCCGGCCAACCGAAACACGGCAAAACATCTGCCAAATGGAAAATTGTGACCTATATTCCTAATAGGGTCCGTCATAGCAACGTGTGATATCAGCCGTGGAAGAGACGATGAATCGAGGCACTCGTTCGTGTTCGGCCAAACGACGCCGTGGAGCGACGGTTGTCGAGACGGCCATCTGTATCCCCTTCTTTTTCCTGTTGGTCTTTGGGTTGGTCGAATTCGCCCGGATGGGAATGGCGAAACAGGCCTTGGCGGATGCGGCTCGGGCCGGATGTCGCAAGGCGGTCCTCGTCACCACCATCAACCAAGCGGACGCGGAAAAGACGGTCCGCAACCATCTACAAGCGACCATGGCAAATGCCGACGATACGGACAAATGTCGCGTGACGATCAGTCCCGCGAGCTTCAGCGGTATGGCATCGGGAACGGAAATCACGACGAGCGTGGAAGTGAACTACTCGGACGTTTCGTGGATACCGCCGACCTTCCTGAAGAAAGTGGTCCTGCGGGGAGAGTCAACGATGAAGCGTGAATGATGCGAGGCGAGTCAAGTATTTGTGGGGCCTACTCTCAAATGATGAAACTACGAACGGGATTTTCGACAAAGGGCTGTCGTAACCGGCGAGGGGCGGCGGCTGTGGAGTGTGCTTTGGTTGCGCCCTTGCTGGTTCTGATCGTCCTTGGGTCGATGGACGTCGGGCAATTTGTCAATGTTAGTCAAGTCGTGAATGATGCTTCCCGCGAGGGAGCACGCCGGGCGTCACGCAGCACGCTGACAAACGAATCAGAAGTGAAAGCGGCGGTCGAAAGCTTCTTTGCCGATGCCTTTCCCAACGTTCCGGCAAAGGAACTAAATGCCGCGTTGACGGTCAATGTTCGCGACGGCGACGGCGGGAAAATAAAGGGCGGCGGAGATCTGACGACGATTCCCTTCGGGTCCCCTGTCTCGGTTCAAGTGATCTTTCAATACGACGCCGTTCGCTGGATGGCAGGGTTTGCCGGAGTTAAGGGCAAGTCCATCCAAACGACGACGATCATGCGGCGCGAGTGACCTTCGTTGGGCACCACCGATTCTTTTTGTGTATACGCTGTCAATTCATTTAATGAGAGGCAGAAGGATGCGAAGAAAGCACACCGGCGAGAAAACAACCTCATCACAAAAGGTGAAACGGAAAGGGGTCATTGCTGTGTTGGCGGCCCTGCTGATGATTGCCCTGCTCGGAATGGCGGCGTTTGCGATCGACTATGGATACCTTGTTACCAGACGGGCACACCTGCAGCGTGCCGCGGACGCGGCGGCGTTGGCGGCCGTCCGTGACCTCGTGCCTGATAACAATGGGTCCTATGACCTTGCGAAGGTTCGGGCCACGGTCCGTGAGTACGCCGCGTCGAACGTCAGCGACGTTTCAGATTTCAAGGTCCTGGATTCGGACATTGAAGTCGGTCGCTACAATCCGGCCACGGTTTACACGAATTTCGCGATGGTTAAGTCGGGGACCCATGACACGATCCGCGTAACGTTGCGGCGCGACAACCAAGCCAATTCTCCCGTGTCACTTTTCTTCGCGCGAGTGTTGGGGATCAAAGATGCCAACGTGAACGCCACCGCGACAGCTATCATGCAGAAGGCAAGCAATTTGATACCGGGTACCGGTATTTTGCCGTTCGCGATCCCGCAGGACAGGTGGAATGCCTTGAAAGCAGGCGAGGAGTTGAATGTATACGGCGACGGCAAATTGAAGGATGCGTCGGGCACCACGATCCCTGGGAACTGGGGCACGGTCGATATCGGCGACTCGAACAATACCACCTCGGATCTGCGCGATCAGATAGAGAAAGGTTTGCGGCAGAAGGACCTTGACGCCCTGTATAAGGATGGCCGCATCCCGTCGAAAGACAACATCGATGGGACAAAATCCTTTTATGCTAATGGCGATCCCGGGCTCTCGTCGGGAATGAAGTCGGCCGTCGAGGCGATTCATGGACAAACCAGGTTGCTTCCCATCTATGATTCCGTGACCGGGCAAGGCAACAATACGGAATTCCGCATTGTGGGTTGGGCCGTGTGCGAAGTCGTGGACTCCTATTGGGGCGGATCGCAGAACACGTACGTGAAAATCCAGAAACAGTCGTTTACCTACGACACCTTTCTCAAGCCGCAACCGGACCTGAGCAAGACAGCCCAGGTCATCGATGGGGCGTTCACGTCTCCGGTTCTCGTGCAATGATTCGGGCACGCCGGCAAGTTCATCACCGGCTGTGATGACGGTTCCTGAAAGTCCCGACGTGATGTAGAATGGGCGGAGTACGGATCGCCCGCCTACCGCGCGTTCGGACGAAGAACATGCGACCGTCGCATTCACCACACCGTCGCTCTCTCACCGTCTCACCGCTTGTCTTTGCCGCGGCATTGCTGGCGGCGTTCGTCTTCATGTCGCACGCCGCGGCGGATGACGCGAGCGTTGTGGCCGAGCGGCTGTTCGTGCAGCAGGTGAAGCCGATTTTGGCGAGCAAGTGTTTTGCTTGCCACGGCGAAAAGCCCGATGACGTGAAGGGCAAGTTGAATGTGCTCTCGCGTGAAGGGCTGCTGCGCGGCGGCGAATCGGGCGAGGCATCGCTGGTGCCCGGCAAGCCGGACGAGAGCCTGCTGATGAATGCCGTGCGCTGGGACGGGCTGGAAATGCCGCCCAAGGCGAACGATCGGCTCACGGCGCAGCAGATCGAGGTGCTGCGGCAATGGATCGCGGCCGGTGCGCCGTGGCCGGACGAGGCGCGGCAGAAACTGTTGGCGCGCCGCTGGTCCGGCGATGCGGGCGACGGCGGAGTGACGGTGAAGACCAGCGGCGGGTTGAGCGACGAGTGGACCAACCGCCGCTACGCCCCGGCCGACCTGTGGGCCTATCAACCGATTCAGCGCGGCGATGTTCCGTGGGACGCACTGCGCGAGGACGATGCGCGCCATCCGATCGACGCCTTCATCCAACAGAAGCTGGCCGAGCGAAATTTACGGCCCGCGCCCCGCGCCGACGCCGCGACGCTGATTCGCCGACTCTCGTTCGGCCTCACTGGCCTGCCGCCGACAGCGGAACAATTCGACGAGTGGGTCTCTCGTTTAACCCTTCCGCGTAGCCGAAGTCGCCAGACTTTGGATCGCGACATGGAGCCGGACCCCAAAGTCTGGCGACTTCGGCTACAAGAAACACCAATCGCCGTTGGCTTGCCGTTAAACGAAGAGGCTTATGCTGAACTGGTCGAGCAACTGCTGGTCAGTCCGCGATATGGCGAACGAATGGCACAGCACTGGCTCGATGTCGTTCGCTACGCGGACACCTCCGGCTACTCCAACGACTGGGAGCGGCCCCACGCGTGGCGCTACCGCGACTATGTGATTCACTCCTTCAACACCGACAAGCCATTCGACCGCTTCGTGCTCGAACAAATCGCCGGCGATGAGTTAGTAAGGATGAAGGATGAAGGCGGAAGGACGAAGGAAAATTCCAATGCAAGTCAACTTTCATCCCTCATCCTTCAACCTTCATCCTTCAACCTTTATCCTTCGTCCCTGCTCGTCGCCACCGGTTTTCTGCGCATGGGTCCGTGGGAACAAACGGGGATGAGCGTCGCGGCGGAGACGCGGCAGCTTTGGCTCGACGACGTGACCAACAGCATCGGCGAAACGTTTCTGGGTCACGCGCTGCGGTGTGCCAAGTGCCATGATCACAAGTTCGATCCGATCCCGACACGGGATTATTACCGGATTCAGGCGGCGTTTGCCTCTACGCAGTTCGACGACGCGAAGGCGGATTTTCTGCCGAGCGAAAACGTGGCGGATGCCGAGCGACAGAACACGCTGGCCGCTCAGCAACTGAGTGAAGCCGGCTTGGAGCCGATCACCGATTTGGAAGGGGACAATGCGTTCACCCGCATCAAGAGCAAGTTGGCGGACTATCGCAACCGGGCGCTCGCACGGTACGAGCCGGTGGCTTTCAGCGTCAAAAGTGCCAAGCCCGATGATGTATCGATCTTGATTGGCGGATCGCTCGAACAGCCCGGCCCGCGCGTCGAGCCGGGCGTGTTGAGCTTGGTTACGTACTTGTCGACGAGCACGCGCGGTGAAATCCCAACCGCTGGCGAAGGCCGCCGCTGGGCGCTGGCTCGCTGGATCGCCGATGCCGACAACCCGCTCACCGCGCGCGTGATCGTGAATCGTGTCTGGCAATGGCACTTCGGCCGCGGGTTGGTAGCAACGCCCAATAATTTCGGCAAGACCGGCGCGAAGCCCTCGCATCCCGAACTGC
>JBGTKH010000490.1:0-9129 GCA_041744735.1 Pirellulaceae bacterium
CGTGCTGTTTCCCGGTCTGACACTGACACTGACGCTATTTGCGCTGAATTTCCTGGGTGACGGCTTACGCGATGCACTGGATCCGCGATTGAAAAATCGATAGGGGAAGCGATCAGCGATAGGCAAGCGGTCAGCGATCAGCAATCAGCAATCAGCAATCAGCAATCAGCAATCAGCAATCAGCGATCAGCAATCAGCAATCAGCAATCAGCAATCAGCGATCAGCAATCAGCGATCAGCGATCAGCAATCAGCGATCAGCGATCAGCAATCAGCGATCAGCGATCAGCGAACAGCGATCAGCGATCAGCGATCAGCGATCAGCGATCAGCGATCAGCAATCAGCAATCAGCGATCAGCAATCAGCGATCAGCAATCAGCGATCAGCGAACAGCGATCAGCGATCAGCAATCAGCAATCAGCAATCAGCGATCAGCGAACAGCCGTCAGCATTCTTTTCTGACCGCTGACTGCTGACCGCTGACCGCTGACCGCTAGAAATCGATCTGTGCTCGCACGGCGACAATATCCGTGTCGCTGTTGCCCAGCGTGGGGTGATCCAGGAAAGCGTGGATATAGTTGGCAACCAGCTTCGTGTAGGCGTTGGCGTACCAGTTGACGCCGAACGTTACGTCGCTGAGCGTACCGCCGCGAATGTTGGCGTCGTTCAGGTCGAGATACGAATAGCGAAAGGCCAACTCCCACGCGCCCAGCCCACCGCCTCGGTTGCCATCGCACGTGCGGATTAGGAAGAAATCCTCGAACGGTTTGACGCGGTCGATCGACGCGGTGGCTCGGTCGTACGGCCGATGCTCGCCCGTCAGAAAGTAGCCGACTTGCACATAGCCGCCGGGCAAAACCACCGTGGGGCCGCCAGCCAGATTTTGCGTGCCGACGACTCCGCCCGTTTGATTGACTACCGCAACCGCAATTTCCGATTGTAGCGAGAACGGGCCGGTGACCAGCAACAGTTCGGTGCCAAACGTGTTCACGTCCTTCGCCCCGAGCGCACCGCTGTCGATGAAAAACGGCGTGCCGTTTTGAGCGCCGGGCACCGGTTGGCCGCTGGTGCCAATCAGCGGGCTGGCCGCGACTTCTCCGATAAAGATCTCCGGCACCGTGCGGAAGCGAACCGCGTCGCGCGGCGGCGAGTTGTAGTAATAGCCCGCGCCCAAGTGCAAGTAACCGCGGCCGCCGGACGACTCGTCGTACCACGGTGCGTTGGTGATGCGGCCGACGATGCCGTTCCCGCCGTTGGTGCTGAGCGAACTGCCGAATTGATCCTGGCCCGTACGAATCGCCGACAAGGCCCACGTCGTGGACAGGTCGTCCGAGTGATTATAGAACCCGATGCCAATATGGCGGAATGGATCAAGCGACTGGAACAGCAGCGAACGTTCCATGAACGTCGTGTAGCGAAAGCTGCTCACGACTTCCAGGCTGAACGGCTGTTTCCACTGGCCGATGCGCACGGTGCCCAGCGTCGGCAGGTCAGTGAACTCAACCCAGACGTCGGTAAATGTCGGGCGGCCGAAGAAGGCAAAGTCCATCTGGAACATATAGTTCGTCGTCGGGTTCACCGAGCCCTTGGCCGACAACCGAGCGCGGCGGAAATCCGCGCCGTCCTGCAGGCTGCCGACGGCCGCTCGGCTGTCAGTGTCTTGGCTGAACACGCCCGCGTCGGCTTGAAATACGCCGTTCACAGTCAGGGTGGGATACTTCGGCTGTGTCAAGCTGGTCTTGAAATCGCGCCACTCTTGTTGGATTTGAGCGATGTTGTCCTCGACGCTGGGAAGTCGCTCGATGGCGGCGGCTGCCGAGTCGGACATGGATGTGGTCACGGAAACCTCAACGCCGCGAATCTGCTGCTCGCGTAGCGTCCGGATTTCCGCTTCGGCCGTCTCCAGCCGCCGCATCAGCTCCCAATAATCAGGCGCCGGCAAGTCGCGTTGGTGGAAAGCCGCGTGACTTACGCGAAGCGAGGTCGTTTGTGCATCCCTCACGGTCGACGCTGGGACGAACGTCGACGGCAACCGCTTCGGTTCGAGCGAGCGTTGAGCCTGTTGCGCGGCGCACCACTCAACGTCCGCAGTCAGCATACCGGCGACGAAAGCACCGGCCAGCAACACGTTTGTCTTCCAGTTCACGGCGACGTCCTTGGCAAGTTGTACGTAAATTAGTATCGAACCGCACGACGTGTTTCCTGTGAGTAAACACGTTAATCCGGGCAAACGGCACAACCCCTCGGTTCGGCACGTCCCTGCGGTGTTCATGTTTGGAGTTTTGAGCCATACTGAGTATGAGAAGACTTGGAGTTTCTGTCTGAGAAATAGTCACACACGTCGAATGCATTGCATGGAGTTTGCCAATCATGCGTGTCAGTGAATCTCGTTCAACTTTGCGGGCGGTGTTCGCCGCCTTGATACTTTCGAGCCCGTTGACTTGGCCGCTGTTCGTCTCGGCGCAGCAGCCGGCGGCACAGGCAGAAGCTCCACCGCCGCTGACCGAATACATGGGGCGGCAAATTGCCCAGACGATGCACTACACGGGTGCCGAGTGGCTGATCCGCAACGAACGCGAACGCGAAGAACGCTGCTCGCTAATGCTGACCAATCTGGGCGTCAAACCCGGCATGACGGTCTGCGACATGGGTTGTGGCAACGGGTTTTATTCGTTGAAACTCGCGCAAATGGTTGGCCCCGACGGCGAAGTGTTGGCCGTCGATATCCAACCGGAGATGCTGGAACTATTGAAACAGCGCGCCGCCCGCGCGCGGCTGGCCAACGTAAAACCGATCCAGGGGACGCTGATCGATCCTAAGCTGCCCGACGGCAAAGTGGATTTGATTTTGTGCGTGGACGTGTATCACGAGTTCTCGCACCCCGAACATATGCTGCGAGCCATGCGCCGTTCGCTGGCACCCAACGGCCTGCTGGTGCTCGTCGAATTCCGCGCCGAAGATCCTGAAGTGCCGATCAAGCCGCTGCACAAAATGAGCAAAGCCCAAATCATGACAGAGCTGCCGGCCAACGGTCTTCGGTTGGCGAAAGAATTCGACCGTCTCCCCTGGCAACACATGATGTTCTTCGAGCGCGACGAAACGTTTCGAGGAAGTGAATAATGCCTTGTCAGCGCTAACAAGTGGGGTAAGCATCCTGCTTGCCAACACGATCTTCACCATGAAACGCAAGCTGGAAGCTTACGCCACGTAACTTGGCGGAATTCGGCTACGGTTACTCGGATTCGTCGCCCGACCACTCGTCTAACTGCTGTTGCAACTCTTCCAGGCCCAGGCGGACGGGCGGGATGATGGCGTGGGGGGCGGCGCTAGAATCACGGTGGTGAGTGGGGTCGCGGACGGTTTCAACTTCCTCTTCCAACGCCAGCAGCCACGGCGGTATGTCCAGTCCGACGCCCGTTGGCTCGCGTGTCAGCCACTCGATTTCGTGTTCCAGCAGTTCAAACGTCGGATGCTTGCCGGGCTTGGCTGCTTCTTTCATGGCCGGTTCGACCAGTGCACGAATGCGGTCGATCATCAACGGGCGGCTGAATCGTTCGGCCAACCGATCCGCGACGGTCGGCATGCGCATCGCATAGACCTTCTGCAGTTCGGCAAGCTTGGCCAAGTACCGGTCCGCCTCGTCGCCGATGCGTTCCGACAACGAGCGGCGCCACAACTGAGCCGCTTCGTGCTGGCCGCGGCGGACCAAGATTTCGTGCGCCCAAACGACCGGCTTCAGATTCCACGCGATGCGATCGTACTTGGCACGCAGCCGCAAAAAGTCGAGTAGCATGAACAGCAACTCGCCGCGGTCCGATTGGGTCGTTGTACTGTTGTAATCGCGGTACTCGCCGTAATTTTCCAGAATCGCCTCCAGCACCAGTGATAGATGTTCGATGGCCTGCTCACGCGGCAACTGCTGCTCGAGTTCGTCCAGCAACTTCAATGAGGGCCCGCCGCGCGGATCATCCTGCAATTGCCTCAGCCACTGGTCCACGCCTTCGTGCAAAATCGCCCGCACGTTGGAAAGGTTGAAGAACTTTTGCGTGAACAGATCGCTGCCGTAGCGCTGGATGAACTCGACCAAGTGCTTCCAAGCGTCCCGATCCTTGACTTTTTCCAAGACCGACAACCTCAGCGTGCGGCTGTGCGCCAGCCAACTGGCCAAGAGCGTTTCGGTCAGTTGCTCCAAGCAGGAAACCAGCGCCGATTGCGAGGCGTCCTTTCGCTTTCGCCGGCCGCCCTGTTGTTCGGCCCATAAATCGGCCGACACGGTAAGGCTTTCGACCAGCGCTTTGTAGCCGATCGCAAACAGGTCGTCGAACTCGGTCACCGCACCTGGGCCGACCGGATGGTTGCGTTCCATCTCGCGGGCGGTTTCGATCAGCCGGCAGGTCTCCGTCAGCAATCCCAACCGCGGCAGCCAGGCCAACAGATCGCGAATCGTTTGCTGGCGGATTCGCGTGGCCACGATGTTGCGCGGTTCGCCCCCTTTGGATAGCGGCACGTACAACAGCGGCTGTTGGTCCAGCAGCAGCATCAGTTGCGGCACCTGTCGGCGCACGCTGCTGATGTCGCGGCGCAACATGGCGGCAAAGACTGCGATCGCCTTTTGCTCGCAGGCGTGAACGTCGGCTGCGGCACCGGCCCGCTGCTGTTCATCGTCAGTGTCGTTCGCAACATCGCCGTTTGCCGATTGGGCGGCGAGCGCGGACGAAAGTAGCCGCACGGCGTCCGCCGTCTCGACGGTGGTCTCAATGACGCGTTCCAACAGAGACTCTTTGATCATGCGGCGGCGGTCGTATTCGACCATCGACTCGTGGTCGCCCGACGGCGTTGGGATGCTGTGTCGCTCGACTGTGTCCAGCAGTTCCATCAATTGGCGGCGGTTGTCGCGCGCCTGCCGAATCCAATTACGCAACGTGTCCAAACGTTGATCGTCGCGCTGTTTGACGGCATCCTGCGGAGTTGCAGGCGGCGCAGGCAGTGCGGGCCCCACCGCCGCCAACTTCCATTGCCGGGCCAGGCAACTGAGAAACGCCAACCGCGCGGCGACGCGTTTCGACTCGCGCTCCAACTCGTCGTCGGTCACACTGCCATCGTCCAGAATATCGCCTTCGACCCCGTCGTCGGTGCTGTCTCGATATACGACGTCTTCGTACGCAGCACTGAACAATCCATCGACTTCATCTTCCTCTTCCCCTTCGTCGGCGCCGGCGAACAGCGCTTCGGCGGGATCGGAACGGGACGCGGTGCCTAATTCGAACCGCGGAGCCCGCCCATAATCGCCCGCATTGGCCTCGACGTAGTCGAAAAACTTGCGGACCAGCGGCCAAACTCGCGAGGCGTCGGGAGCAGTTGCCTTCGCATCGGCGTCCGTGTTCGGCTGGTGCAGATCGGCGAGCCAGCGCTCGGCAAGCTGATGAAAGGAACTGTCGCCGCGTTCCAGCGCTATATTCTCAGCGTTGCTTAGCCAATGAATCAGCAGCGCCATGGCGGCCACGAAGTCGCGCCGCTGCAACAAGGCATCGATGACCAGCGCGTAGGCTTTGGGCGAGTCGAACATGTCGGCATAGGGCGCCCAAAACGCCACGTCCCCGGCCGCGGCTCCTCCTTTGTGCCAGAGGTTTAATGCCTCGGCAACCCGCTGAGCGGCGCGGTGAGCATCTTGGGCATCGAGGGCTTCGACGCTGCTGACCTCATGCGCCGCGAATTGCCGCCACCAAGTCGCTGTGTCGTGGAACTCGGTGTTGATTCGGTGGCACAGCTCTTTCTGGTCCACCGCCGCAGCTTCGCTCCACACGCGCGAGTACAGCGCCAGAATCTGCTCCATCAACACGACCAATTCATCGACGCGGTGGTCGTGAATGCTGTTCTCCAGCGCGGGAAACAAACTGAAATGCGCGTCAAAGCCCAGAATGTTCCAAGGATCGACCACCGCGCCGCAGTTGATCGCTCGCCGCAATAGGTCGATGATTTCCGGCAATAGCGCCGCGGCTCGCGCGACGTCGCCCGCATTGATCGCTTGATGCCCGGCCGTCAGCCGGCAATCGATGCGGCAGAGCATGCGCGCTGACGCTACCGGCACGACGTCGGCCTGCCGGGTGGCGGCGTCGGCGTATCCCATGCGCGCGAAGATCTTGGCAAGCTGCACGTGTTCCAATTGGGATGCGCGGCGGCGGGCGAGTTGCGCGTTCAGATGCTGCCGCGCGCCGCCGAAAGGCTGCCGCTTTTCCGCGGCCTCTTCCTTTAATCGCTTCGCATGCTCGCCTTCGGCACGCGCGATCAGACGTTCGTAAAACGCGTCGCGATAGCCGGCGATGAGCGGCAAGAGGTTGCTGAGCGTGACCGATGAATCGTGCGTGTCCGGACCGCTGCCACTGATACCGGCCGCCATCAAGATCGTGCCGGCGAGCACCGCGGCGGCCTCGAACAGCAATTCGTCCGGCGGCAAATCGCTTGGCTCTTCGACGCGGCTCATCAGTGCATCCAGCGTCACCTGTTGCACAACGAAACGCCGGTATCGGCCTTGATTGTCAATCAAATGCGGGTCCCATTGGCCGAAATGATAATTGGGCCGCTTGTTTACCGGGTGATCGAAGTCGTACGCGCGAGGATCGAAGGCCAGTTCGTCGAGCAGCGCGGGATCAATACATGCGGCGCGCAATAGATCCTCGTCGGTCTGTTCCAAAAGTTGAATCGTCGCCTCAACGACGGCGCGGTGCCGACCCGCGGCCGCTCCAACACCGCGCACATACAGCGGCACAGGGCGCACCCATTCGTGAGCGTACGGCTCGATCTTTCTCGACTGCAGCACTGCGACCGGGCGATACCCGATGTAATCGTTAAGCTGCCGAATGGCACCTCGCGCGATGCGGTCCGTTTCGGTCCATGGCCCGCCTTGGCGCAATACGGCCTCGCACACGCGGCCGATAAATAGCGGTCCGAACAGCGTTTGGTCAGAGTGATGAAAGAGCAGATCGCGATGAAACTCGAGATAGGCCTTCAGAACATGCTCGAGCAGCCCGTCGACAATCGCTGCGGCTTGATCGGCGTTGCTAAACGTGGACGACGAGCCTTGCAGGCACTTCAGTTTCGCCCGCAGCAGTTCGAGCAACTCGCGCCACGGCGAGCCGCCCGCAGTCTCCCCTCCGATCGGGCCATACAAATGATTCAGGTTCGACAGAAACTGCGGATCGGCAGCGCCGGACGAGAAATTCAGGTAACCGAGCACTTGCTCAAGGGCCGTCTGGCCCTCTATGCCAAGTTCTCGTGTCGCCATAACCACTAGCTCCTTCTACCGTTTCGCCGCCTCTGTATGCCAACGTTCGTGACGCTTGTTGGATGGGCACTCTTGCCCGTCCAAATGGCCCAAACAACCCGTTGAAACAGCAGTTTTTCAACCGCGAGTCGGGCAGGAATGCCCATCCAACAGCCGGCAGAGTGCCCATCCTGCAGCCCGTACTGCGACGGGCCGCTCACCGCCGACCGCTGCTGCTCATCCTAGATTCCCAAGCCTAGATGGTCTAGCCGCCCCCTGTCGCCGGACAGTGCGGTCGGCGTGCGCGCAAGTCGAACGGAGAAATGGATTCAGGTCCGCGGCCACAGGATTCGCGCGTGCTTTTTTCTCTCGTTTCGATTACCATAATGTTACGGGTTGCGATGCCAACGCTCGTTCAAACCTGACCAGCTAATCGAATCGAGGAATCATCATGTGGCGATCATTTTTCTACTCCGCGTTCTTCGTCGCTATTACGATCGCCTGCCGACCGTTGCCGGCACAAGTGAACAGCACGGGCTTGATCTCGAATGCGTCGGCGAACCGTTACGGGCTCGAGCGCGACTGGTTCACGCAGGTCGAGCTGGATAGCGCCCGCAGCCGCGTCTCCTACGTGACCTTGCACGTCAGCGCAACTCAGACCTACACGGTGTTCCAGATCGATTACGATGGCGGCAAGGAGTACATCACGCAGCGAGACCGCGATGCGTTCGGCGAACCGCTGGGCATCGAAGGAGCCCAAAAGAAGGCCGACGAACGTGTCCGCCGACTCAAGCAGGCCCAGTTGAACCCGCAGTTGACCACGCGCGTCATTCCCGAGATCACCTTATACGTGGCGACCGACCGCGGCGTGTTGCAGGCCATCGACGGCGAAACCGGCCAGACCCGCTGGACCGTGCCGGTCGGCAAATCGGATCATCCCACGTTGGAACCGGCCGCCAGCGATCGCTTTGTGGCGGTGGTTAACGGATCGGTGCTGTACGTTTTAGACAGCATCGATGGCAAGCTGGTCTGGCAAAGGCAACTGCGTGGCGTGCCCGGCGCGGGTCCGGGAGTTACCGACGACCTCGTCCACGCGCCGATGGTTGGCGGCATGCTGGAATCCTATACGTTGGCGGATGCCAAGAAGCCGCCGTTCTTCTTTCAATCCGTCGGCCGGGCACTGATTCAACCGACCATTACTCCCACCAGCGTCGTCTGGCCGACCGATCGCGGACATCTGTACGTCGCGCATGCGAATCGGCAGGGCTCACGCTATCGTTTGGTCGCTCAAAACACCATTACCGCGCCCGCCGCCTATGCCGCGCCGGGTTTGCTGCTGGTGGCATCGGTCGATGGCTATGTTTACTGCACACAAGAGAAGACCGGGGATATGGTGTGGCGCTATTCGACCGGTGAATCCATCAATCACCCGCCCGTCGTCATTCGCAACGCAGTCTATGTGATCACGGAACGGGGCGGCATGTTTAGTGTGTCGCTCGACAGCGGGCTGGAGACCTGGTGGACGCCGAACGTGGTGCGTTTTTTGGCCGCCAGCAACGAGCGCGTGTATTGCTTGGATAATATCGGCCGGATGTTGATCATCAGCGCCAAGTCAGGCGGCCGCGTTGCGACCCTGCCGATCGAGCAACTGGATCTGAATATCATCAACGCGCAAACCGATCGCATTTACATGGGGACCAAGACCGGCATGATCCAGTGCCTGCACGAAACACAATTGGACTTGCCGCTGGTCTACGTGGCAGCGGGCGAAGAGAAGAAAGCCCCTGCCGAGATTCAACAAGAGGGCTTGCCCGACGCCGGGGCTCCCAAACCTCCGCCCGCGGGAGTCGATCCCTTCGGCGGCGGCG
>JBGTKH010000491.1:0-7189 GCA_041744735.1 Pirellulaceae bacterium
CGTCATCCGAGTTGACTTGATGCATCACGCGCTCTCCAATAAAGGTCCCTCCCGACACGAAAACGGAAAGCACTACCTCTACCAAAGTTCGCGTTGCCGCGCTAGCCTAGATTGCCCAAAGTGCGCGTTGGCCGTGGCGAACCGAACGTACCGGGCTTCGCACCTTCGCCCTTGGTTTCGTCACTGCGGATGGGATAGGCTGCTTGAAGGTAGAAGCCCGCCTCGAACAAGCTCTCAAGAACAGCAACCCACGGCTCATCCTCGCTGTGATGAAAGGTAAACGCCAGAATTCCGCCCGGCTTGAGAATCCGCCCCGCTTCCCGCCAGCACTCGGTCAGAATCTTCTGGTAAAAGGCATCCGGGTTGTCAGGATGCCTAGCACGACTGGCGACTGCTTCGAGTGCTTTCGGTGTGTACTCAGCCGTGAATACTTCTGGGTATTTGTCCTTGAGCGGAAGGCGCAGCCAAACATGAAAGAAATCCGCCAACTCGGCATAGTGCAGCAATCCACCAAACGGCGGATCGGTAATCACGAGGTCGTACGTCTGGTCCGAGATGTTCTTGAGGTCACTCGAAGACCGGCAATCGAGTGTTTGCCCATTGAGGACCGGGTCGTTTGGCAACACCTTGGTGCTTTTACCTGAAAGCCGCTGCGCCACGGTAGGAGCGACTGATTCTAGTGCGCTCTGGGGAATCGATTCCCACGGCTCCTTGCACCACGATAGACCTTCCATGCAGGCGTCGGCACAGGACTGCCAGTTTCCCCTGCCCAACGTCGCGAAGGTCGAGTTCTCGACGATATTCGCTTTTGGGTGATAATTGTTGTTACTGAAATGCGGTGCGAGACAGTCACGGCTTATATCCCAAATACAGAACATGTTTTGATTGCGGAGATACTGCTCAAATGCGCCAAGTACGCATTCCCTCGATTCCCACTGCAAGTTCCCTGCTTCCAGAATTGCCTTCAAAAGTTGGGTGAGAACTAACAGTTGTCGAGGGTTGAACATTGTCCACCAATGGGTGAATCCATGATTCGCGATTCCACCATTGTTATGGTGTGTCATGAACCCATACGGAACCTCGCTCTTCGGCCATAGAGTTTCCAAGTCGGCGGTCTTGCGAGATTCCCATTCCTGAAATGCGAAATCAAAGGATGACGGATTGGGAACGTCGAAAAAGCGGCCACCGTATGTAGCGCCACTTCTATTACATTCGGCGCACTTGCCATGAATCACGTACATGGCCATTGGCCCAGACTTGCTTGACTTCTTTATGGCGGTGAGTACGTCGTGGTCCTGGCCGCAGGTAGCTTCTTGGCAGGTAAATGTCGATTTCTTCGGGACGGTGCCGCCTTTCTTGTCTGTGCGGAAAACCTCTTCGCTATCGGGACAAGTAATCTGATCCGGTAACTTTCCACGAACCTCGATCAAGCGAAGATTCTTCGCACGCTCCCGATTCCACGCCGCTGTTGCTTCCGCTGAATCCGTGACGCTGCCTCCAAACCAGTTCCCGTCTGCGTCCTTTCCGGGCGAACCGCGCAGCCATTCGGGATGGACGAGCAGCGTCAGGTCAATCTTCTTGTTCTTCGATTTTCCAAGACGGGCTGACTTTCCTTCGGCCGCAGCCTTTTCATCCTGGAACGCATTTTTGCAATGCGGGCATTTGTAACGTCCCTCGTCATTCAATACCGCATACGAGCCTTCGTCCTCGGCGACAACAAACAGCGCAGCGGGTGCCATGCGGGCGTCCTTCTGCTCGATGTCAAACGACTTGCCGCAATGGGAGCATTCGTGGTCTTGCCAGGCTTTGACGGTCAGCGTCTTGATCGCCACGACGGGCGTCGCCATAATCGGCGTGCGGTGGTTGCACTCGGATGATTGGCAAGGGCCGTGCTTCGCCCAAAACGTGTAGATGACTTCCGGCCCGTCGTACTCGTAGCCGGGACGTGTTGCGAGCGTGAGCGATAGTGGGTCAAAATCCTCGCCCATCACTTCACCGGTCGATTTCTTGGTCCACTTACCCTTGTGGCCACGGGGGCAGTCGCAAGCATAGAAGGGCATGATCTGCGGTTTGACTTCGGCCTCGATCGCGTCGAGTAACTTCTTGACTTCCCGCGGATCGACCTGGGCCAGTTCATTCTTCACGATCAGCCAGGCGACCGGATTCAGATCGTTGCCGTACATCTGCATTCCGAGCCGTGCGCCCTCGACAATCGTGGTCCCGCCGCCCATGAAGATGTCGGCCACCTTGAGCTTCTGGAAGGCTTCGTTTTTCTGGTGGTTGCCGTAGTAGGCACTCCAGACCAGCTTGGCGGCATCGCCGGGATCGTCGGGGGCTTTGGTCGCGGCGGCGATGAGCATCGAACGAAAGACGCTGGACCGCCGTCTGGCCCACCATTTCGACATCTGATAGATGGGCTTCCCGGCGTTCCCTTCGATGGTCGAGACGTGGTTGATTGGCAAAATCGGGAAATCCACCTCAAGGCACGTCTTGGGCCGGTTGGGATCGGAGAAGTCCACCGACTCCAGGTGCCATTCCCGCCCGGCGCCAACCGCTTCGGCCACTGCCTCTTGAAGCTCTTGCTGCTTCGTCTTTTTCTTAACTTTTGCCACGGTCGTGCCTCGATGCCTGTTACGAAATCTCGAAAAACGGAACGAACACTTCCAGCAACGACAGTCCACCGTGATGCAGCGTCGGATAACCGGACGGACTCTTCCACTTCCTGCGCCCCAGCACATACTGATGCGTGCCGTGCGACGTTGTCAGCCGCAAATCAATCGGCGGTACCCACGAGCCGTCTTTGGTGGCACTGGCTGCCGTGCGGCCGTTCTTGAACAGCTTCTTCATGTAGGCTACCTGATCCTTGTCCACCAGATCAGGAAAATGCCCGCAGGCGGCGTATCCGTGATCGCTGGTGATGACCAACCGCCGACCGCTGGCCAGTCGTTCGACGAATTGCCAAAAGTCGTCCGAAGTCAGGCCCGTGTGAATCTCCCTGGCTAACGTGTGCAGTCCCTCGCCGGGCTTGGATAGATCGTGCAGCCGATCATCCGGCCAATGGTGCCAAAAGACGAAGCCTTCCTGGTTGCCGATGTGCTGGATGCAGTCCTTCCAATTCAAGTCGGACGATTCGGTGCCTGCGCCGGGGAGCTTGTGCGCCGATCCGGCCCCGTTGCTTTCCAGGGACGAACGCTGGCTGAAACCCAAAGCATTGGCAAACGGCGTCGTCTCCGAAGGCAACTCGGTGCCCCGAGCCGCCGCCTGATGAATCTTGTAGCCCCGCTGCGTTGCCTGCTCGTGCAGGAACGGCACTTCACGCAATGACCAGCCATCGAGTATCAGGACGGCTTTGCCGCCGTTGGTGTTGTTCCAGAAGTTGACGATGGCTTGGCTGGCTTTGGGGACCGACGACTCGAAATGCTCCCACATGTCCCACGCCGAACCGGAAATGACGTTTTCGAGTTCGGTGAGATCGCGCTCCCGCTTGACAACTTCGGCATCGGCCACGGCGGCGGGGATGGCTGGTGAAAACTCGGCCCAGAGATGGTCCGTGACGGCAGCCCACGCGTCTTGCGGCGCGCGGTTGGTGACCGACTGTAGAAGTTGTTGGCTGATCGGCATCAGTCACCTTCCTTATCTAAGTCCAGGCCATAGGTTACGCCATCCGGCAAATGTTTGATGAGTTGCTGAAGCTGCGCTCCGGTCATCTTCTCGATCTTGAGATTCAAACCACAAGACAGCCCATCCAGCAGATGCTTAGCAAGTTGTTGAATCTGGGCACCGCTCATCTTCTCGACGTTAAACATAACATTGGTTGCGTCCGTCGCGGGCCCGATGCCCCAGCTTTCGACCTGTCCGAGAAGATTGAGGCCGGATGTTGGCGAGGCCGAATAGGGCGTCTTCGTGATGGTCGATTGGTCATCGCCGTCGCCCGTCTCGGTGCTTGAACCGCCGAACAAGTCGCTTATCGGCGTAACGTCAGCCGTAGTTCCGCCCGGTGTCGTTATGCCGGGATCGGCGGGGCCGATGACAACTTCTTCTCCGGTATTTGGATCGGGGACGACCGTCTTGCCTCCACTGACGGCCACAGCGTCGGGCATGTAGAGCGTCGTTTCGTCGAGATGCTTGCCGCCGCTGGATAGCTTTCCCTTCAAACGGTGCCAAGCATCGTCCGCTGATTCGCCGGGGCGGGCTTGCAGTAACTCGAGCCCACGCACGTTGATGACGACCTGGCCCTCGGCGCACATGTGGAGCACTCGCTCTTTGGCCTCCACCTCGCCAAGCCACGGAATGCATGGTTTGCCGCCCGGGCGCGGCTCGCGCAAGTCTTTCAACAGTTTGCCGACCGACTCGGTGCTTTTGGCGAATTGAAGGACGTATTGCTCGAAACCTTCCGGGCCGTCGGGTGTGAAGACTTCATCCCGCATGATCCTGTCGATGGCGTCGGGAATCTTATCGCCTTGTGTGTTGTGTTTGATCGGTTCTTCAAACTGGCACTTCGACGGATCGGCATAGTTCCATTCGGTCAGGATCGTGAAGCGGTCGAAGCGGCCCTTGAGTTTGGGGATCAATTGGTCCTTGCGAAATGTCCGCTCGAGTTCCGCATACGTCCGCTCGGTCTGCTTCCACTGCATCGCCAGATAGACGGCTCGGGCGAGAACGATCAGTTCCCGGTCGTAGTAAATGTTTCCGGTTCCCTTCTGCGGCAACAGGAAGCGGATCGTGTTGCGGCCATTCTGGAGATGGTTCTTGAGCCAGTTGCCGAGCTTGGCTTCAAACTTGGCGGGAGAATCCGGTACGACGACAACGGGCAGCCGGGCGTCCCAGTTCTTCGGGTGATCTTTCTCCTCGAACTCCGACCAGGGATCGGACTCCCACTTCGTCTTAAGGATAACGAGTCGAAACTTTTTCGACACGTCTTCGGGGCCACCGATAACCGAGCGGACTTCCTTGGCCAGATGCTCGATGTCTTCGCCGTGCTGGAACAGCTTGTCGTTTTTGGCATGTGCCAGCAGCTTCGAGCGGGCGTTCTCCTCGTGCTTGAACACGAGCCGGCTGTCGACCGGGTGGATGTTGAAACTGTTGTCAACGATGGTCGTCAGTTCGGCCTCGAACTGATTGTCGTCGATGGGCTTGTCACGCGTGATGTCGATCTGAAGCTCGAACGGCTCGGCCCCCGCCAAGCGATCCACCGTGAGCGAGCGCAGCCACAGCGCACTGATGATTTCCTCGCAGTTCGGCACGGCGGTGTTTGGGTTCGGCACGGCGTCACGCACCGCCTCCAGATTCCGAATGGCCTTCTCACGCAGGTCTTTGTGAAGCTGGTTGGCAACGGAATCGAGCAGCGAGGCCACGCCGCTCTTCTCGCTGGTCAGGGAGAAATCGGCGGCCGTGACGATGGGGTGGGTCGAGTCGTGGTTCTTGTAGATGTCCACGAGAATCTTGATGAGGTCACGCGTCTCTTGGGCGTCGGTGGCGATGAGTACCTGATCGTCGAGCAGCTTCAACATGTGCGGCGCAAAGGGCCAGGCCTCGATGAACTCTTCCCGCCGCTTCTCTTGTTCCTGTTGCGGCACTTTCGCCAGCCGGAAGCATTCCGAAACGTGCGTTTGGACAACCGATTCGATTTGAGAATTCGGCACCTGCATCCGGTTCTCGAAGATGCGATAGAGCAAGAGTCGCTGACGGTCCCGTTTGGCCAACGGTCCCTTGAAGTCCACGACGACGGGATTGACTCGGTGAATCTGCTGGTAGGCGTCGGAGTTGCCGTCGCGCACGGAGACGACCAGGACGAGCAGTTCCGGGGTTTTTTGGGCGATCTCGGAAAGAATCTGGATGAAGTTGAACGCCCAATTCCGCCAGGGGTATTGCCGCGTGTTCGTCAGGCCGTCGTACCACGTTTGGAATTCGTCGAGGATCAGGATCGTGGGCTGTTCGGTGAACATCTCCACCATCAGGTCGTAGCTGGGAATGTCCGTCCTCTTGTCGCCCAGCCCTTCCCATTTGCCAAGGAGCCGTTCGCCTTTCGGATGGTGTTTGAAGAGAATGTCCCACAGGTATTTGTAGCGTTGCAGATGCAGGCTCTCGGCGATCACGCAGCAGTCGGAGCGCAGCTTCAAGTTGGCGATCTGCGGGTTGTCGAGCCGGTCGGCCCATTCGGCAACCCACCCCGAACCGGCGTCGTGATTGGTACACAGGTGAAACAACGCCGCCATCAAGTGCGATTTACCTTGGCCTCGGGAGCCGAGCAAAACGACGGGCCGTGATTGGCTGGGGCTGGTTGCCTCGACGGTCTTGAGCAAATCGAACGACGGGTACGTGATTTTCAAAAAGTCGGCCGCGGTAACTTCGAGCGCGCCGGTGTGCGACTGGTTCGTGAAATCAACGGTCGTCCCCTTGAGCCGGCGCCCTCGGAATTCTTCACGCAATTTGAGATCGAGCATGGTCGCCCTCAGTTTATCGTTGTGTCAGACACCAATGTCGCACCGTCGAGAACAGAGGTAAATAGGGTTGACTTGCTGAACTGCGACGACTTTCGCCAACTGTCCCGAAAGCGCACGAGCATGTGGCACAAGCGGCTTCCCCAGCGCTTTCGCAACAGGCTGTGCAAAACCTGCGCAGCAGGCGGCCCACTCCACGTTACGCCAGGCGCGAGAGTGGCTCTGTCAAACTAATCACGCGGAACGACGAGCACCGTGTGTGGCGAATGGCGGATGCGGTCGTGGACGTGTCCTTGTGAGCCGTGGTCCGCCCGTTCCAGCGCTAATACCACCAACGGATGATCGGCCGTACTCGACAATTCCGCCGGTGGACCTTCCTCGTCATGGGCGACCCGAAACTCATATTTCAGCTTGCCCAACTCGGCCGCTTTCCCTAATGCGCGGTGCAACCGCACGAACGAACGCTCCAGCGCCTCGGATAACTGGCCGGAAGTGATCTCGACGCGCGGGTCGATTTCATGCATCAACCCGCGAAAGTTCTGGATGGCTTCTGTTTCCAGCACCAGCAGCAGTTCGACAACTCCGCCCGGCGCGGTCAGCCCGATCATCCAGCCGGCGGCTTCCAACGCCGCTTCGTTTTCCGCAATCAGCAGCAGCATCGCGCGCGAAAACGGTTCGTCGGTTACTTGGTACGGTTGCCGGATGACCAGCAGCGGCACCGGGCAACGCGACAACAATACGTCGATCAC
>JBGTKH010000492.1:0-10148 GCA_041744735.1 Pirellulaceae bacterium
GCGGCGGCACGGTCGGCCGCGTCACCAGCGCGGCGATCTGATGCTCAGACTCGATCAGCGATTGAAACGTCGGCACCGCAAACGGCCCGGTGCCCATCATGACCAAACGCATAGGAATCAAGGACGAAGGACGAAGGATGAAGGACGAAGGACGAAGGATGAAGGATGAAGGACGAAGGACGAAGGATGAAGGATGAAGGATGAAGGATGAAGGATGAAGGAGCTGCCACTTCACACCAACCCGAAGCGTCAGCGAGGGATCGGGCGTACACCGCTCGTCAACCCTCGCTGACGCGTCGGGTTACTAACAGTATCTCCGTTCCCACTCGGCCAGCCGCGCTTGAATCTCTTGGTAGCTGGGAATGTGGCCGGTGTCGCGGCGGCTCTTGAAATCTAGCTCGAAATCGGCCAATTCCGGCCGCACGTCCAACTGGCCGGTTTCGCTCAGGCGGTCGGTGAACAGCACGCCGTCCAGATGGTCCAACTCGTGCTGCACGACGCGCGCGAACAGGCCGGTTAGTTCAGCCGACATCTCCTGGCCTTCCAGGTTATAGGCGTTCACTTTCACCTGCTTCGGACGCCGCACTTGGCCGTACAGCCCGGGCAAGCTCAGGCAACCCTCCTCCGCCTCCTCCGACCCTTTCGGATTGCTGACGACCGGGTTAATGAACACCAACTCCTCGCCCTCGTCGGGGCTGGCCTTCAGATTCACGACAAACAGCCGCAGCGGCAAATCGACCTGGTTCGCTGCCAGCCCGACCCCCTTGGCCTCGTACATCAAATCGAACATCTGCCGCACAACCTGCCGCAATTCCGCATCCACGCGCTTCAGCGGCTTCGCTTTGTGTCGCAACGTTGGATGCGGGTAAGTGATAATCTGCAACGAACCGATCTCCTTTCTCGATTGGTACTGGATTATACGTGGTTCGATGTTTGGCAACCAGCAGGAGGCCAGCAGCGCCAGTCGCTTGCCACGGCCGGACGATGTTTCGCGCGACGCTCAGTGGTGGCGGGGAAAGGTCAATGGTAGTCGTCGTCCTGGTTTGCAAACATGCCTCCACGGGGACAAGCCGCCGTGGTGAGCGACGGGAACCGCGCGGTATCAAGGCTTGCGTGTTTTGATGTTGCGAGTATCGTGTGTTGCGCTACCAAGCACTTACTCGGCTTCGCAATTCGCTGGTGTTTGGCTGCCCTGAAAGGGCAAAATACGTCAGCCCAGGGCAACGCCCTGGGTTGGAATTGCCGGAAGAATCGGAAGCCCTGAAAGGGCGCAACAATGGACGCGCGGCTTGGTGCTGGATACCGCGTTTGTTCCGCTCCTTCAGGGCTCGCGACGCGTATTACTTTCACCCACTCAGGGCGGCGCTCCGCGGTGCGCTGATCAGGATTTCAAACGACGTGGTCGCATTGGCCAGCGCGGCAATCCGCGCCGCCGTCACGCCGCGGCCAGGCTGGTCCTTGGTGGCGCTGGCAATGTTACGAATTTCGGTAGCCTGAGTGACAAGGTTCTGGTCGCGCAAACCCTTGATCGCACTCGGCGTCTTGTTCACCTTGGCCCGCCGAGTAAGATCGCCCGTCTTCTTGAAGTGATTGGCCAGCGCCCGAGCGAGCTTGATGGCCGCATTCTCCAGCGCGGTCTTCGCTTTGGCGTTGGTCGCGCAAGCTAATCGTCGATCGCGACGATTCCAAACTGTGGTTACTTAACCTTCACGCGACGCTTGAGCAGATTCATCGCCGAGTCGATGGCTTCATTTGTCTGTTCCGGCTTTTTCACCGTAGCAAATTGCCAACACCCGTACGCGCCGTCCTGATTGACCGCGTCCACCCAGCGGCGCGCGGCCTCAGTCTTGATTTCCTCCTGCGGGTCCCATCCTTTCACTTCCAGAATCAACATGGCCAATTCATCGCCAGCCAGCCGCACTAGGAAATCCGGCACGTAGTCGTGCCGCTGTCCGTTGTAGAGATAGGGAATGTAGAAACCCAACCCCGCGTTTTTCGCGAAGGCTAGTGTTAGGGGATGTTTGTCGATAAAAAATGCCGCCTGCTGTTCCCATTTTCGCGTGTCCGCGACGACGTAGTTCAAATGGCTCTTGGCCACTTCGCGGACTTCCCGACTCGTCCAGAAATCCACGTCTGAGGTCGAACCCGGACCGCGGTTGACCTCGTATCGCGGCACCTCGGGTACTTCGCCCATCGATGCGTCCGGCCGGATCGCGTCCAGCATCCGTTCGATGATCCACCCATAGTACGGCGACAGAAATAGGTCTCTTTTATCCGCAGGCGCCACGACGCGCACCTTGCCATCGACATACTGCTGCACAATCGCCGCCAGTTGCGGGAACAGCACGTGAGGCGGCACGTCGCAATGTCCTTGCCCGACGTAATCCCGCGTGAGCGACCGAGCCAGCTCGAACACCAACTCCTGCAATCGCCGTTTGGCGCGAAACTCGGCCAGCGTCACGTCATCGACTTGGCCCGGCCCCGACAGTGACAGCCGGCCTTGGTTGTTCTGGTTCAAGCCTTTGACTTCGACTTCCGGCGGAATTCGCCCCGGTTCGAGCATTAATGACGGAACAGTGTCCCAATCCACCGTCACCCGATTTCGCACAGCCTGCGTGTAGCCTTCGACGCGCGGAAAGTGGATTTCGAATTCCGATTTCTCCGGCAAAGCGCGCACGTGGTAACGCTTCACCGGCGGAGGCGGCGCTCCCTTAGTGGCTTTGAACGGGATGACTTCAAAGGGCACGCCGAACACCTTCGCCACCTCCTCGGAGAACTTACCGTCTTCGCCCAGGTCGTAGCTGGTTCGCCGCAAGCCGCGGCCGACAACTTGCTCGCACAACAGTTGCGACATGAAGGGCCGCAAGCCGACAATGTGCGTGACGGTGTTGCAATCCCAGCCTTCCGTCAGCATCCCGACGCTCACGATGCAGCGCACGTCGCGGCCGGGCGGATGCAACGGCCGGCCAAGTTTCTTCGCCAGCTCTTCAAAACCCTCAGGGTAAACCGGCCGCCCCTGCCGGTCGGCGGGCCACGCCGTCTTGCCGACCGTGTCGAGCGTCCGCCGCATCCAGCACGACTCGTCGTTTTTGGCCCCTTCCAAGTCGTCGGTCTCGGCGACGACCTTGGAATCGACGCGAATCGTGTTCGTTCGGTCCGGTGTGTTCTTGAATCCTTCGATCTTCGCGGGCGGAATGCCGGTGGGCGGTCGATTCTCAGCCAGCCACTCGTAAATCACTTTGGCGATCTTCGTGTTCTTGCAAACCAGAATGAATACCGGCGGCCGAGGGTCTTCGGATTGCTTCTCCCACCGCTCAAGATCCGACTGCCATAACGAACCGAGCATCGCGATGGGATGATGGGCGAATTTCAGAATTGCTTCAGGCTTGGGATTCGCGCGGCGACCGCCGCGTTCGGCCGCGGTCAACTGTGGCAGAATCCAGTGCCAGATGTTGAAGTAGCCGGGAATCTCGGCACCGGTCGTGTCGCGGACCGCCAATTGCGGAATCTTCGTCAGCCCGGACTCGATCGCGTCGATCAGCCCGAAGTCGCTGACCACCCACGGAAACGGCCGATTGGTGTCCTGTCCGACGCGGCCGAGAAAGTACGGAGTGGCCGAAAGATCAATGCAGAAGTTGATCCCGCGCAGCTTGTTGATGCGGTCCAGCCCGTCGATCCAGACGGTCGCTTCTTTGAAGAACTCGTCGGCCTCACCTTCTTCGCCCAAAGTTTCGGTCTCGTCCTCGTCCGGTTCCGCGCGGCGAATGCGGTAAGCGTGATGGGCCTCGTCGTTCATGACCAGAATGTTCTGCTTGCCGCCCACCTCGCGGCTGAGGACGCGGTTGACCAGCGCCGTGTCGCTCTCGACATACCGCAGCGACTCGACTTCTACTTTCTTCAGCCGGCCCTGCTTGTCGCGGTGTTCTTTCACAACGCTGAGCATGCCGGCGGCAAGCTGCCGGTCCAGGTCCGCCTGTGTGAGGTATCGGCTGCCGCGAGCGGTCGCGGTCTTGCTGCCGATGTTGATCGTCTCGCGCACACGTAGCGGCACGCCGGTCTTGGTCACCTTGGCGCTGACGCCGCCGGTCTGCGTGGTTCGCGGTTCGAACACATGCCAGTTCGTGACCAACACGCGGCCTTTCGTAAGATCCGAGCGCAAGTCGGGCGGCACCAAGTCGCGCGTCCAGTAGATACTGGCCTCGCCCTCAGCCGTATCGAGTTCGCGCAGCCGGTTGCGGATCGTCACGTTCGGACAGACGACCAGCACCACGTCCGAAAAACGCCCATCGCCGCGGTCGTTCACCTTATTCAGAATGCTCCAGGCCGCCAACATCGCCATCACGGTCGTCTTGCCCGATCCCGTGGCCATTTTGCAGGCGTAGCGCAGAAAGCCGGCGGCGCCTTCCGCCGCCTTCTCCGGTCCAACCTCCTCACGTGGAATCGCGATGCCTTGCAGAAAGTCGGCCCGCGCCTCGGTAAAAAAATGATCGTCTCGGCGGCTTCCAATTGAGCGAAAAACAGCCGCGTTTCCCGCCCCTCGCGCTGCCACCACTGCAACAGGTCGGCCGTCGTCCGCGTCGCACCGGGATACCCCTGCTCGCGCCACGCTTTAACTTGCTGGCGAATGCGGTTGACCAGTTTCAATTCAATGGCGATCGCCGATTCACGAACCCGCGTCGAGTCCGGCTTGGCTTTGGGATCGCGATAGAAATACATCGCCGGGCGCCGGCCTGCCCGCCGTTCCGCCTGACGGCCCTCGACGATGTACCAGTATTCTTTCGGTTCGTCGAATGGCGAATTCAAAATTGGATTGGGAACTTCGTAGCCGCTCATAATCCGAATGCCTTCTGAATGGCGTCTAGCTTCTCGCGGACCTCCGAATGAATCTCCGCAGGTAGCATCAATGCCGCGATCTCGTGGTAGCGTGTGTAAGGAAAGCCGTGGATGCCGGCGGCCGACAGCAGAGGCGGAATGATATCGACGCGCGCCTTGGTCTGCCGCAGGAAGTTCTCGACGATGGGCTTTGGTTGCAGCGGGTTCGCATAGAATTCGTCGCTCAACTCCTTGCCGAATTGCGATTCGAAGAACTTGCGCATGTCGGCTTTGGCGAGATCCGCATTCTGGCCTGGTCCAACAATCCGTTCCACAAATCGTTCCAACGCCGCGGGGTGGACAAGGTAGCTCTCAATCTCGTAACGTTTCCATCGCAGCCGCTGCAGGCCCGTTCCCGTAATGGCCGTTGACTGAATGTTTGGATGCGCGTCTCCGTCGACCAATTCGACGCCCGGAAGATCGGCGCGCACCAGCGTGAGCTTGTCGTAGTAATCCTTAGCGGAAATGCCGGGAGCACCCTCGCGCGGCTGCGTCACGATTTTCTTGCAAAGCAGCGTGGACTTGAGTGCGTTGTACGTCGCGTGCTGCAAGATGCCGGCCCACTCGCGCACGATGTCCAGGTCGGTATAGTCTTCCGTGAACAGCACCCCCGGTGCGTTTTCGGCAAGTAGGATATCCAAGTTGCTGAGAATTCCCATCGACTGCGCCAAACGGCGCTGGTCCGCGGCGTCGGAAAGCAACCTGGGTGTCTTCAGCAGCATGCACAGCTCGGTCGGGTCAACGCTGTTGATAATCACTTCCGAATGCGTGGCGATGACAAGCTGCGACCGCTGGCGCACGGCAACCGACTGCAATTCGCCATAAATCGCATCTTGCAGGATGACGTGTAGGTGCGCGTCCGGTTCGTCCAGCAGCAAGACCGACGCCGGACGAGTGTGTAGGAACGTCAGCAGCATCAAGACCTGCTGAAATCCGCTCCCCGCACTGGCGATGTCCAGCCGCGGCCCGTCGCCTCGTGGCAAGTATTCCGCAATGATGTCGGCGCCCGATGCGTCGGGTGGAAGAATCTCATAACCGAACAGGCGGCGAATGGAATCCGGAAGTGCCTGCCACGCGTCCGACTGGTGCGCCTCGACCAGCAGATTGCGCAGAATATCCCCAGGTTTTCCCTGCCCCAACAATTGGTCAAGCTTGGGGCGTTGGTAAACGGGTTCCGCGATCCCCAGGCCGCTCATCGCCGGCACGTAAACCGTCTGGAGCATCGCGTTGCGCACGGCATCAGGGTCCGCGTTAGGCTTGGGGCGAACATACACCTGTTCCGAGCTGTCGGCGATCAATTCCATCGTTATCTGCCAGCCGTCTCGGTGATGAATCTCGATCTCGGCGCTTCCCTGGTACGAGCGATCCGTCCACAGCAGGTCGAATGTCCGCAACGGCACCGCGTAAAACGCCTGACGTGCGAGCGGCGCCTTGGCATAGGCCCCTTTGTGCTTCCGAAAATCGTTCAATTGCTTCCAGCGATCCAGGGCCAAGCTCCAAGCCGCGATCGCCTGCAGCAATGTCGTTTTACCGGCGTTGTTCGGCCCCGCGAGCACCACGTTTCCCGGCAAGCGGAACGTCACGTCATCGAACCACTTGAATTTCCGCAAGGTGACTTCACGAATCATTTCGCCACCTCGGAAAGCTTGCGCACCACCAGCAATTCGTTGCCGCGGTCGTCGATCACTTTGACGGCGACTTTCTGGTGCTCGCCGGCTTCGAACGGCGCGCTCTGGGTGCCGGCCAGATGGTCCCACACGGTTTCGTCGTAGTCGCCTTTCAGCGCCTTCTTCAAATTGTCCCAGGCCGCGGTGCGGGGGAAGAACGCCTGGCTGACGTGGAAACACAGCTCGTTGTAATCCGTGTCCAGCAGCCAGCACGGCACGTCATGGCCCGCGCGGCTGTCGACTTCCATTGTCATGGGGTCAAAGACGTCCAGCCCGATCAGCTCCACTTGGTACAAGTTGTCAGTTGTCAGTTGTCGGTTGCCAGCTTTTTTCGTTCGGCCTTTCTTCTCTGACAACTGAGAACCGACAACTGACAACTTTATCTCCGGCAACCCGCAGACGCTGAAGATTTGGCTGCTGCGCATGTTCTTCAGCAGGTCGCCCATCAGCAGGTCGGGCGTGGCTTGCACGTACGTGGCCGGCACGCCGACCACTTCCGCGCTGTTTTCAATCAACTCCCGCGCATTGGGCTGGATGGCGAAACCGATCACGTAAAGGTGCGTGTAACTCTTGGCGTAAGCCTCGCGCGCCGCCTCGAACACCAGCCGCTGGCTGACCGCGCCGTTTTCCGGTCCGAACACAAACGCCACCGGTTGACGCGACAGGCCGTTGTTGTGGCCGGTCTCTGACCGAGCCACTTCGCCTGACTGCAGGTCTCCCGTCGGCGCTGGAGACCTGCGGTCAGGCGTTTCGGCGGGGTCGAGAGACCCGCGCCGAACTCCGTTCGAATCGACCATCGCTTCGGCCGACAGCGACAGCGACTTGGCCGGCGGCCGGATGTTGTGCAGCGTCACCGTGCGGTTCCCTTCCAGCCGCAACACCGGGCTCTTCCTCAAAATCTCCAACAACCGTTCCTCGAACGAACCATCCTGTGCTCTCCTCTCCCCATCTCTTTCCGGCTTGCCGTCCCAATCGACCGGCGTGGGAATCGTTGCTTCGAAACAAAACGGCCCGGTCACGCGCGTGATGCTGTTGACCGATTCCGGCCGATCGACCAACACTTCTTCGGCAGGCGGTTCGTTATTGGCGATGGACTTGAGCGTGACGTGAGGCACAATGCCACCGACATCCTCGCCCTTCTTGTTCTGCTTCCGCTTGTACACGAACCCGCTGGCCGGCCCTCGCGACTCGTCTTTCAGTTCGTACCAAGGAAACGTGGCGGTCAGCAGACGTTGGCGAGCCAGAGCCAGCGGCACGCGGCTGGTATCAACCGTAATCCACCGCCGCCCCCACTGCTCAGCCACATAAGCCGTCGTCCCGCTTCCGCATGTCGGGTCCAACATCAAGTCACCAGGGTCAGTCGTCATCATCATGCAACGCTGAATGAACTTGTCGGCGGTTTGAACGACGTACAATCGCGCCGCGGCCGGTGGTTGATCGCTCCAGCAGTTGTCGAACTTCGTGTAAGGAAAATCGGTGTAATACTGCTTGAAGTTCGGTGCGGTGCCGAGGAGAAAGATCCGCTTTTTCTCGATCAACGTTTTGATACCGTCGCTCGTTGTGACCCAACTTTTTCCACCATACGGACGGCAACGGTGCCCACTTAATTCAAAGTCGAATGTGCATGATTCCGTGTACCCAGATGACGTGAGCTTCGACCGACGGAACAACCCTTGGTAGCTTGGAAGCGCGCGAAATTCAGTTTCCGACAACTTTCGATAACCATCCGGCGCCTCCTTGTCGTCCAAGAATCGCCACTCGCGGTCGTCGGCGATTTCACGAAGTTTGTACAACGGGCGGAACTTCATTCGCTCGAAATCACGAGCGTACCAAAGAATGTAGTCGTAAGCCTGAGCCAACCCCTTCGCTCCCAACGCGCTTGTCGACTTGAAATTGATTTGTGCTTGGAAGTTCTCAGGTCCGAACGTTTCATCCAACAGCTCGCGCACGTAGTGAACATTCTCGTCGCTAATCTGTACGAACACACTTCCGCTTGGATGCAACAATTCTCGGCACAACAGTAACCGGTCGCGGAGGTAGGTCAGATAGGAGTGCAGCCCAACTTCCCAAGTGTCGCGGTAGGCTTGCACCATCTCGGGCTCGCGCGTCATGTGCTCGTCGTCGCCGTGCTTGACGTCGCGTTTGCGGACGAACGGTTGGAAATTGCTGCCAAACTTGACGCCGTAGGGCGGGTCCATGTAGATCATCTGCACCTGGCCGCCCAAGTTCTCGTAGTGCAGCAGCGAGTTCATCACAACCAGCGAATCGCCTAGGATCATTCGGTTCACCCAATCGTCTTGGTATTCGTAGGCCCGCAGCACCTGGTCGGTGATCGAGTGCTGCGGGTCGGCGAACAGGTCGAACAGCATCGCCTGCCGCTCGGCCGGCTGCCGCTTGTGCCCGGTCAGCGTTTCGATGATCGCCTTGGTCGACAGCCGCTCGTGCACAAACAGCGGCAGCGTGGGCACGTCGAACGACAGCCGTTCGGCCTTGCCCGCCCAATTCAGAAATGGCCGCGATAGGGCCGCTAATCGTTGCGCGGCCTCGGCAGCAGAGGACAAGTTGTCAGTTGTCAGTTGGCAGTTGTCGGTGATTTGGTGGCGGAGTTGTTGGGCGGTTTCGGCATCGCCTGCTGCCTGGATTGCCACCGCCACTTCCAAGAGCGCGTCGCGCAACTGATACAAACGCTCCATCGCCACCGACAACTGACAACCGATAACTGACAACTCCCGCTCGCCCTGTTCGCGGGCCGAGTTTTGGCCGTCCCAATCGAGTGCCGGTGATAGGGAAGAATCGTAACGATACGTGGCCGGCGGCTTTTTCTTCTTGAACTGGGCCTGCGTCCCCACGTCCGGGCGCAGCGACACTTGCGACTCCGGATGCTGGTAACTCCGTGCCGGCGGCACCTTCGACTTGGCCTTTCGCTTTGCCATCGATCGACACTCCCCATGAGCTTGCGAATGAACGACATTCTACTCAAAACGGCGGCGCTCTGTACAACGGGCTTGTCGCTCGGTAGTGATACAAGTTGCCGTAGCGGAAGTGGTGACACTTCCGAAGTCTCACGACTTCGGCTACCAAAATGTACCACTACCTGTCGCTCGATTGCGCCGTTTTCCGAGTACACAAGCAGGATGCCCGGGTGACTGCCGCCAGAACCAAGGATGAGTTCATGGAGATCCGTAATGTCTGAGTAGTCATTTGTGAAAAGCAGACACGTCGTGCGGATGGCGTGCAGCAAGTGCCGCGGATCGGGGTCAGCGACGCGACCCACTTCGCTGGGAACCGCCACGAAATGCCCAGCGTTGCGCAACAGAGCGCTCGCGCGTCTTGCTGTTGTGATTTTCTTGGTCACCACGTGGACTCGTCCCCATGGAACGATGTTTGGCAACCAGCAGGGGACCAGCAGCGCCAGTCGCTCGCCACGGCCTGGCTTGTCCCGGTCGGGCGATGTTTGTTTGCCGCACGGGAAAACATCGCCCCACGGAGACAAGCTCCGTGGTGGCGGGAAAACGTCAAGGGTGCTCGGCGTTCTGGTTCGCAAAAATGCCCTGAAAGGGCAAAACACGTCAGCCCAGGGCAACGCCCTGGGTTGGAATTGCGGCAAGA